>DATNQK010000790.1:0-2870 GCA_036704065.1 Stenomitos sp. | reverse complement strand
TCTCCAGGGGGGAGCACGATTATTACAACGGTGTTTCAGATTCTCTTAAATTCTTTTGTCTACGGCATGGATGCAGGACAAGCGGTTTCTGCGCCCCGTCTGCATCACCAATGGATGCCTGACCAGTTGCGCGTTGAGTCTTATGGGTTTGACCCTCTTACACTGACTGCGCTGCGATCGCGGGGACAAAATTTAGAGGTGCGATCATCGTGGGGCAACGCTAACCTGATCCGAGTTTTGCCAGACAACACCCTCGAAGGCGCAGCAGATCCGCGTGGCGAGGGAACCGCTAGCGGCTATTAAGTTGCAGAGCATCTGTATCCATGATTTCCATTGGCAATAGATAAGACCCGCGTCAGTTAGGGCATATCCGTTGGCAACGCTGTTTCTGAGGAGCGCTTTGGGCCGGAAGAAATAGAGAAAGACTCGTCAGGGTTCTACCCTTTTTGATAGGGTTAAAGAGAGGGAGAGAATCTCATTAACGCCGAAACTATTCATGACTGAGTCTGTAAATGCACCTGCGCCCATCCCTAATGTTCCCTTGCCCAACCTGACCGAACTCGAAACGCAACTCACCACAGGATCTGAAAAAGTGCAGCTTCAGGCCGCTTTATCGTTGGCTGAAGCAGGCAATGCGGGGAGTTTGGTGCTACAGTCTTTTTTGCTGAAACGCAAGACTGACGGCGTCGGTGTAACCTACGTTGACGGTCGTTGCTACGAACTCCTCCGTTTAGATACGGAGCCGTCTACGCAAGCATTTTTGCAACAGCATTTCCCCACAGGTGTGGTTCCCCTCAAGTCGGATGCAGGGATTAATTACCAGCCGCTGCAAGAACTGTTGGCACAGCATCAGTTCTTAGAAGCAGATCGGGTCACGCTACAAAAGCTTTGTGAGTTGGCTGGCCCAGCTGCAATTAAGCGCAAATGGCTTTACTTTTCTGAAGTGGAAAGTTTTCCAGTGGCCGACTTAAGAACTATAGATGCCCTCTGGCGCGTTCATTCAGAAGGGAAGTTTGGATTTTCCGTACAGCGCCAGCTTTGGCTGAGTGTTGGCAAGGATTGGGAGGCGCTCTGGCCCAAGATTAAGTGGAAGGCCGGCAAAACCTGGACACGCTACCCAGGTGAGTTTATTTGGGATTTAAGCGCGCCACGCGGTCATTTGCCCCTTTCCAATCAGTTGCGAGGGGTGCAAACGATTAATGTGTTACTGTCTCATCCAGCCTGGACCCTTTAGTCAGAGTGGCAACGGTTTCTTAAAGAGTACGAGCGAAGGGTTATGGCAACGTTTTTATTGGAAGTTGGCACCGAAGAATTACCGGCGCAGTTTGTGTCGTCTGCCCTGCAACAGTGGCGATCGCGCATTCCAGCTGATTTGAGTGCCAACCTGTTAGAGCCGGAGCGGATTGAATACTTTGGTACACCCCGTCGTCTGGCTGTTTTAATTCACGGATTGTCAGAACAGCAGCCGCAAAAAACAGAAGACTTAAAGGGGCCATCGGCTCAAGCGGCCTTTAAAGATGGACAGCCCACCCAAGCCGCTATTGGTTTTGCGCGTAAGCAAGGCGTTGAGGTTGCAGACTTTGAAATTCGCCCGACCGAAAAGGGAGAATTTGTGTTTGTGTGCAAGGTGACGGAAGGGCGTAAAACCCCTGAAGTTCTTACAGAACTCATACCTCAGTGGATTTTTGGCTTAGAAGGCAAACGCTTTATGCGCTGGGCCGATGGTGATTTGCGTTTTTCGCGTCCCATTCGCTGGCTGGTGAGCCTGTGGGATGATGCGGTACTTCCCATCGAAATTGTCAACGCAGAGGTAACTGTAAAAAGCGATCGCCAGTCTTGGGGACACCGTGTACTGCATCCCGACCCAGTCACAATTCCGAGTGCTGCGGTGTATGCCGCAACCTTGGAAGCTGCCTTTGTCCAAGTTGATCCAGCACAGCGCGAAAAAAATATTGTGACTCAAGTGCAAGCAGTTGCACAGAAAAAGAAAGGTGTTGCTGAGATTCCCGAAGACTTGCTGTCTGAGGTGGTTTTTTTGGTCGAATGGCCGACAGCCGTGGCAGGGTCATTTGATGCTGAATTTTTGCAGTTGCCGTCTGAGGTGGCAACAACGGAAATGGTTAGCCATCAGCGTTATTTCCCGATTCGTGATCCCAAGAAAACGGAGCAGTTGCTGCCCTACTTCATTACCGTATCTAATGGTGATCCGGCAAAATCCGAGATTATTGCTGCGGGCAATGAGCGTGTGATTCGGGCGCGCCTATCGGATGGTCAGTTTTTCTTCAAAGCGGATCAAGCCATTCCCTTGGCCGATTACCTACCTAAATTAGAGACTGTTACCTTTCAGGCCGATTTAGGTTCGATGCGGGCCAAGGTAGAACGAATTCGTGCTAATGCCAAATTGATTGCGGCTCAACTTCAACTAGATGGGGCAATCGCTGATAAGGTCGACCGTGCGGCAGAGTTATGCAAGGCTGACCTGGTGACGCAGATGGTGGGTGAGTTCCCTGAATTACAAGGGATTATGGGCGAAAAATACGCCTTAGCCAGCAAAGAATCAACCTCTGTTGCTACTGCGATCGCGGAGCACTATCTGCCGCGCAGTGCGGATGATGTTTTGCCTCGAACCCCGATTGGGCAAATTGTGGCGATCTCCGACCGCTTAGATACATTGGTGTGTATTTTTGGTTTAGGCTTATTGCCCTCTGGTTCTTCTGATCCCTTTGCTCTGCGTCGGGCTGCCAATGCCATTGTCAAGATTATTTGGTCGGCACCGCTTTCCTTAAATCTGAAGCAACTGCTGCATGATGTTACTCAAAAATTTTTCCGTAATACCTTTCCGAACATATCAATCTTCGATAAACTTGAAG
>DATNQK010000789.1:0-6620 GCA_036704065.1 Stenomitos sp. | reverse complement strand
GCCAGGGTGTGCGGAGTCTCCCACGAGCCATAAATTTGGAATCGGTGTTCGGTTGGCAACACCAAAGGGGCCAAAGGTTGCAATGCGTTGACCGATGCCGCCGACAATCCCTTGAGTCCGTGCTGTATAACGCTTGAAGGTGCGTGGGGTTGCGGCTTCTTGATGCACGATGTTGGACGGGCTGAGATCGAAATACTGTCCTAACCGAGTAATGGTCTGTTGGGTATAGTCTGCCTTTAACGCATCATAGGCAGATGTCTCGCTCCAGCGTTGGGGATCAGTAAAGGATGAGGCCACAATCGTGGCGTAGCCTTGTGGTGCGCGTCCATCTCCGGGTTGGCTTACAGAGACAAACAGGGAGTTGTTTTCGCCAATGGGTTGTTCATAGTCATAGAGAAACTGAAGATGGGGCGCACAGTCTGGTGGGATGGCGGCAGCTTTAACCCCTAAGTAAATCACGAAGGCCCCTGAGCCAGGCGGTAATGTTGTGACCCGTTGGCGGTAGCTCGAAGGGGCTGCATCTCCCAAGAGTTGCACCAGATCTTGCACTGTTGTATTGGCCACGACATGATCGGCAGGTTCAAAGACTTGGGTGCCCGTTTTGAGATCGCAAACTGTGACACCCAAGATGCGATCGCCCTCAACCTGAATGGACTGAACCTGTTGCCGGAATCGTAACTCTCCTCCATCACGGCGGAAGGCAGCAACGAGGCGATCGCTCAGGGTTTGCATACTGCCCTTCAAATGAAATAACCCGTGGGGATTGTGAGATACACCCAAAGCGGTAGCGGCATAGAGCAGGGCCGTTTCTGAAGCGTCGACCTGGGAGTACAGCTTTAGCTGCAAATCTAAAAAGGTTCTGAGACGAAGGTTTTCTGCCAAACCATGGGCCTTTAAGGCGTCACCGACCGTCGAAAGCACATGAGGCAGTGTCAAAAAGGTTTGAGGACGTAGTGCTTTGACCGTTTGCACAATATCCCACACACTGCGGGGTGGAATGACTGGATCGCGAGCTTGGAATGCCCACCCCCAAGCAAACAAGTCATCTAGAAATTGCCAGAAGCGATCGCTGCCTGGAAATTGCGTCTGTCGTTCTTGGTGCCACTGGGCCCGATCGCGCCATACCTGAATGGGCGTTGTTTCCCCTGGCAAAAAAACGGCACAGGCTGGATCGCACAAGGTGGCGGCTGGCAGCTCTAGATCGAGCGCTTGGAAGATGCGCCAATGAATGCCGTCTGGTTCTAGTCCAGCGACTTGCGTTGCACCCACATCAAAGACAAAGCCGCGCCGCTGAAAGGTTGATGCACACCCCCCCGGAATTGCTGCCTGCTCCAGCATCAGTACTGAGTAGCCTTGGCGTGCTAACAATGCGCCAGTGGTTAACCCGCCGATTCCTGCGCCAATGACCACAATGCGAGGCCTTGTTTTCGTACGAACTGTAGAACGACCCAACACAGGATAATTTGTTACATAAGTTAATATTTACATCCTAAAATAGTCAGCCAGAAGTTTGGGTGGGCTGCTGCGATATTTCTTCCACGTCAAGTTGCAGAATGATGAAAGCAGTGTTGGAGGACAAACACCATGACGGAGCGGTCAACCGCGACCCTCACTGATTCCCTAGAGCAATTGCAAGGCTTAGGCGCTCCTCTGTTGGTTTACCGCGATATCTTGACCCGTCGCCCTTGCCAAGCTTGGTGTGCCTTAATGACGGTTGCCGCTCAAGGCGATGGGCCAGCTTCAGAGATGGTGGCTGCCTATAGCGAGTGGTTTTATGCAGTTTGCGAGACGGGGTATGCCTGGCCCACTTGGATCGAGGCACAGATCTTAAAGGCGGATAATCCTCTGTCTCGGCAGGCGCAGCACCAAGATATTGCACACTTGCCGTCAGGGTTACTCCAAGCTGCAACGATTGATCTGCATCTGTTGCAACATTGGGCCCTTGATGCACCCGCTTTGATTCAAGGGGCGATCGCCGCGCGAACCGGACAACTGATGCCGCTACCCGATAGTGGTGCTAACGAGGTTTCCTCAACGGCGTTGCTGCACACTACCCAACATTGGTCTGACGCGCTGCCAGATTTAGTGGCTCGGTACAACCGCATGGGTGTTGGCCTATTTGCTGAGTACAAGGCATTGCGGTGGCGCGAAGGCCAACTGGAGGGCATTGCCCATCCCGACGCGATTGGGCTTGCGGATTTGGTCGGCTACGACTGGCAGCAAGCGGCCTTGCGGCGCAATACGGAAGCACTCCTCGCGGGCCATGTTGCCCTCAATGTGTTGCTGTACGGTAGTCGCGGCTCAGGTAAATCGGCCCATATTAAGGCGCTACTGACCGAGTATGGCGATCGCGGCTTGCGGCTGATAGAACTCACAAAGGCCGATATGGTTCATCTTTCGGATGTGATAGAACCCCTGCGGGCCTCAGCCTTGAAGTTTATTGTCTTCATCGACGACTTATCGTTTGAAGAGGAAGAAGATAGCTATAAAGCCTTGAAGGTTTTGTTAGAAGGCACCGTAACGGCACGGCCTCAAAATGTAGTGGTTTACGCGACCTCTAATCGCAGGCACCTGATTCGAGAGTTCTTTGGCGATCGCCCCCGCCCTAGTAATGCAGAAGAAGTCCATGCTTGGGATACAGTGCAAGAAAAACTGTCCCTAAGCGATCGCTTTGGTCTTACCTTAACCTTTGAGCCTGCGGACCAAGATCGATATCTGCTTATTGTGCGTCACTTGGCGGCTCAAGCAGGGATTGATTTACCTGAGGACACATTAACCTATGAGGCTTTACAGTGGGCCGTGCGTCAGAATACACGTTCCGGTCGTACCGCACGGCAGTTTGTAGACTATATCAAAGGCCAACATCATCAAGGGGCAACTCAGTAAAAGCTCCCAAGCGGAGTTGCCCCTGAATCGGATTGTTCAACGCTTTAGAGAGAGGTTGGTTCGGGGGGAAAGGTTCGACGGAATTCGTCGATGAGATCATCCATTTCCTCAAGGGCTTGGTTCGCATCGATCCGTAGCGTCCCTAAATTGGGTTGTTCTAGCAAGCGCACGATCAGATCTCGTTTTTCCTCAATAGAGGTCAGCCAAATTTGTGCTGTTTGACGATTCATTGGAATAAATTTTAGGGTTTGCTGTCGATAACCAGAGGGGGTTTCCACCCCTCATCAGTGTAACAACTTCTTTTAACCCAGCAGTGAAGCGCGAGTGCTCCTAAATAGGTGGCCCTGAAACACGCCGAGTGGGATTGACGTCATCTCCTAAGTTAGCTGCGGCGATGCCGAAGGCCAAGCTTAAGGCATTGGCAATATAGGCTAAGCTAACTAACAAGTTGTTCCGTAGCGTAAGGCAGTGATTGTGCTCCACCGTTTAACCCTTGTTTCTGTCTGCGTGCTATGCAGTGTTATAGGGATTGCACCTACAGCTGTGAGCCAAGTGGTCATTCCCCACACCGTAGCGCCGGAAGCTAAGCAGCTTCAGCAAACAGGGATATCATTGTTGCGCGAAGCGGTTCAACTGGCTCAGTTTCAGCAGTATGCTCCTGCTCTAGCCCGTGCCCAGTTGGCTATACAACTGTTGCCGACGTCTGGAGAAGCTTGGGCATTATTGGGCGGCTTGTATCTCAGCGTTGATAAGTTAGACCCTGGCATTCAGGCTTTGGAAAAATCCTTAACCCTTAATTCAAAAAATGCAGGTGTCAATTTCAGTCTAGGGTCGGCCTATTTTCGTAAGGGCAATTACCCTGCTGCGGTGCGATCGCTTGAAGCGGGTCTTAAAGCGAAGCCCGGTGTGCCGGATGCACTCTTCGATCTTGGCAATACCTATTTCCGGATGGGCCGCTTGGACGAGGCGATTAATCGTTATCAGCAGGCCGTTGCCAAGGATCAGAAATTTTGGCCTGCCATTAATAATGTCGGGTTGATTGAATATGAACAGGGCAATATTGACAAGGCAGTTCAGGCGTGGAAAGCAGCGATCGCCATCGACGAGAAAGCCACTACCGAACCCAAACTAGCCTTAGGCGTTGCCCTGTACAAGCAAGGTCAAACCGAACAAGGTATTTCCCTGGCGGCTGCGGCGCTTTCTACAGATCGTCGTTATGGAGATGTGGCATTTTTGAAAGATAACCTCTGGGGCGATCGCCTGATTGCGGATACTAAACTCGTCCTGGCCACGCCAAAAGTGCGCGAAACCTTAGCCTCAAAGGCCTCGCCGCCTCCTGGAGCACCTCAGAAATTAAAACCCACCCCACGACTGAAACCAACCCCTTAGAATTGGAGTGGGGCTGACTGAGGAGCTTCAAGATACAGCAGGTGACGAGGCTCCTGTGCCTTTACCTTCTATCTTTACTGCCACCCTCCTTCATCCCTCAATGGAAGATCCTGTGCTCTTGCGTCCGATTGAACTGAAAGACATTCCATCGGCGGCAGCGCTCCTGAGCGATGCATTTCATCCCTCTCATAGCTGGCTCTCTTGGGCTGCTCCGATTCTGAAGCTTGGCATTTACCAAGACTTGAGAAGCCGCTATCTTATGCCGCCACCTCAGTATGCTTGCTTTGTGGCGGTCAAAGTGGTGCGGAATAATCCCACGGTAGTAGGGACGGTGGAAGTGGCGGCCAAGTCCATCTTCTCGTGGGGGACTAACAGTTTGCCCATCCTTTATATCTCTAACCTAGCGGTGGCGCGGTCGATGCGCCGTCAAGGTGTTGGACGCCAGTTGTTGCTTGCCTGTGAACAAATAGTGCGCACTTGGGGGGGCAACGAACTTTATTTGCATGTGCAAGGCGAAAACCAAGCCGCCCGCAGCCTCTATGCCAGGACTGGATATCAGCTGTATCGGGCGGAGGTTCCAGTGTTAGCACGACTTTTAGGACATCCCCAGCAACTTTTATTGCGTAAGGTGCTCCAGCCTCAGGAGCGCATGTTTGTGGAACATCACCGAGGCTAAGCCGAGAGGATCTGTTGGATCCGCGCTAAGGTGCGATCATTTTCCTGCGGTGTGCCTAAGGTGATGCGCAATCCACCCCCCGTATGGCGGATAGATGTGCCGAGCTGTTTCAAACGTTGGCTCAGTTGAGCCGTTTGGGCGTCGGTTTCTAAGCGCCCATACAAAAAGTTGGCAGCACTGGGCCATAGTCGCAGCATGGGCAATGCTTCAAGCGCTGCCGCTAAGCGTGCTCGCTCTTGCCGTAGTTCGGGGATGTTACTTAATAAGTCTTGGCGGTACGTTAAGGCGAGTTGCGCTGCTGCTTGAGACATGGCTGGTAGGTTGTAGGGCAGACGCACTTTTTCTAAGACTTGGATCAGCGTTGGGTGGGCGATCGCATAGCCGACCCGATGCGCGGCCAGCCGGAAGGCCTTAGAGAAGGTACGCAAGATCACCCAGTTGGGATGCTGAGCCAGTTCTGTTACTAGGGTGTGGCCGCAGAACTCGAAGTAAGCTTCGTCGATGACGACTAGGATTTCGGCAGGCAATTGACGCAACCAGTCGATTTCTGCGGCGGTGAGGGGATTGCCCGTGGGCGAGTTGGGGTGAACCATAAACACAGCCCGTACCGCTGATGGCCCAGACTTGGCGATCGCACCATCTGCTTGGTCTAAATCGAGCGCAAAGGAATCGGTGCGTTCGATTGTCTCCACCCCAATGCCCAGGGTTTGCGCCAGAATGCCATACATAGAGAAGGTCGGATGGGCCACTAAAATCGAGCCGCGATCGCCTAAACAGGTAGCAATCAATAAAGATCGGATCAGTTCATCCGAACCATTGCCGACGGAAATCTGTTCGGGTGTGACTTGTATCCCTGCTCCTGCTGACTCGCTGACATAGGTGGCGATCGCCTGCTTCAGCGCCTCATGGCCTCCATCGGGATAGCGATTGGCTTCAATTTGATGGGTATAGGTCCAGGCCAGTTTCTGCTTTAATTCTGCGGGTAAGTCATAGGGACTTTCATTGGTATCAAGCCGATCCATCGGTAAAGCAGGGTCGCCCTCTGCTTCGGGATGGGGCGTATAGGCAGTGAACTGGAGCAGATCGGGGCGCAAAAATGACAGCATAGCGGCAACAGTACATAACAAGGCTGCCCAACACAGCAGCCATAGCGTTCTGATTGTAGCCCGACCTAAGGGTCGCCCGAACTGCCTTGATTGTGATATTCTGCCCATTCTGAACTGTTCACAACTGTTCGCATTTGCCATGAACCGACCTCTTCTCCTTGCTCGTCCAGTAACGCCGCCTTGGTTTTGGATAGGATTGGCTGGGTTATGGGCGATCGCACTAAGCTTGCGCTTTTGGGGACTAGATCGCTTCAATACCCTCGTCTTCGACGAAATTTACTTTGCAAAATTTGGGCATAACTACCTCACCCATACCACCTTCTTCGATGCCCACCCACCCCTAGGCAAATACCTGATTGCTGTAGGTATCTGGCTGAAAGGCTTTAACCCCTGGGGGTATCGCTGGATGAATGCCCTCATCGGATCTTTCATCCCTGTGATTGTCACTGGCTTGGCCTATCAACTGAGTCGCAGATATAGCCTGGCGCTGCTGGCTGGGTTGCTTGCCGTTGGGGATGGACTGCTGCTGATACACACCACGACGTACGAGCAGTAAAACCACC
>DATNQK010000788.1:0-1596 GCA_036704065.1 Stenomitos sp. | reverse complement strand
CAACCCTCGGCGCCAACCCTATAAATCGTCGCAAAGGAAACTCAACCTGACTGTGATAAGCATCACGTCAACCAAGTAGCCCAAATACTTGTATTCTGAGCAAGAATATGTTGCACCATGGCAGATCTATTCATGACATCCCCAGCCGTGCTTTGTATCGGAGAAGTTCTGTTTGACTATCTCGCAGAACAACTGGGTCGCAGTTTTGCTGAAGTAGAATCCTGGACTCCTTACCCCGGTGGCGCTCCGGCTAATGTAGCCTGTGCCCTCACCCGCTTAGGTACACCAGCAGCCTTCATAGGCTGTGTAGGCCAAGATGCCAACGGAGACGAACTCCTTGCGCTAATGGAATCGTTGGAGGTCAATCTAGCGGGGGTGCAACGCCATCCTCAAGCACCCACTCGCATTGTGTACGTTACGCGAACATTAGAAGGCGATCGCCAATTTGCAGGCTTTGGCGACTATGAAACCACTGCCTTTGCCGACACCTACCTCAATGCAGAAGGTCTACCACAATCACTCTTTAGCAACGCTAAATTTCTGATTCTAGGAACCTTAGAACTGGCGTATCCCACGAGTCGCGCTGCACTAGATCAAGCAGTGCAATGGGCCCAGCACTATGGCATTCAGCGATTTGTAGATATAAACTGGCGGCCTGTCTTTTGGCCCAATTTAGACGAAGCGCCTCCGCGCATTTTAGAACTGCTGAGTCAAGCCGATTTCATTAAAGCGTCGGACGAAGAGGCGCAATGGTTATTGGGAAGCGATGACCCCCAAACCATCCAACACCACTATCCCCAAGCAAAAGGGGTGTTAATTACTAAAGGCGATCGCGGCTGTTCTTATTGGCTGCACGGAGCCACTGGCGAAGTCCCCGCCTTCCAAGTTCCTGTCGTTGATACAACTGGAGCAGGCGATGCATTTGTAGCTGGATTCATTCATCAGTTGTGCAGTCAACCACATTTGGACTTAAGCAATCCTGCGATCGCACAGCAAGTGATCCGATATGCCAGTGCCGTGGGAGCCCTTACCGTCACGCAGGCAGGTGCGATCGCCGCACAACCCCAGCCTGACGACCTAGTGTCATTTCTCGCAGACCACGGTTAAGCCCAGCACTGTCGAACGTTCTCACCTGCATCAACCCCTAACTCGATTCCCCATCAAGGATGGTGTAAAGATCTCGACAGCAGTTATGATGAACTGTGCTTTTGCATGAACACTAAACATGACCGAAGCTAGCGCTGCTCAGAATCTCCTCCCTAGCGGGGTCATCTTACATAGCCCAGGTGGTCAGTTTCGATACCGCATTCTTGGCCCTTGCTGTCGTCTCTATGACCGCGAACAACTGCCATGGCCCTGTTGCCGCATTCAATGGCGCAGCAAAGAACCTAGTTGGAGGCGAATTGGCCATCGTTTTGTGCCTGACATGGCAGCCAAACGATACCCCTCCTACAGTGTTGAATTGATCGGGTATGGCCCAACCCGGGAACCCATGGTGCTCACACTCTACGCAGCACGCCTTTCTCCAGCATTACAAGAGTGGTGGTTCTTGATGGCCGAGTTCGTCAGCAGCGTCCTGCGCAACACGAACGAGCT
>DATNQK010000787.1:0-4712 GCA_036704065.1 Stenomitos sp. | reverse complement strand
TCTGCGCTTACCCCGTCGGATTGTGCGACGCTTAATCGGGGCAACGCCAGAAACGCTCATGGATACCTTTTTGGAATGGAGAGCGCAAGTCATGCAAGATTTGGGCGTATCTGTTATACCAGGCACTGATATTGAAGACTACTTTGCGCGATCGCAACACAACTTTGCTGAAATGCGGCATCGCTTATTATGCAGCAGCATTATAGGACGGATGTTCGATATGGCAGTTTATCGCCTGCACCCCCAACAGGACTGGCTCGGCGAATATGCGAGGGTTAAAGTCCGCACCCATTGAGGTTCTAAACCGTCTCTACAGCAGATGAGTAACCCTACAGTTCGTCCGTTTTATGAAGACATTTCTGATGCATAGGATCAGGGGACAGCAAACCTTCAGTTGCTACTGAGGATGTTCCAAGCTTTCTATCAAATCGCCATTCAATTAAGCTTTGCCCACAAATAATTAATATATTGAAGAGCCTCAGAAATTTTCTTAAAAGGTGCACTAAAATAAGTCAGTTCTTAGCACAACTAACCGAACCTCAAAGTATCTTATACTTATTCACTTCAACAAGCCAAAGCTCCATCCTATATGGATTTTTGAGAAGGTTTGATCGCGCCTGCCAAGACTACACTTGTGGGCTAATAAAATATGAAACCACTGCCGATGTGTTTTCATAAACTAAAGTTAATTATCGGCTGGGGGAGGAAAATCATGGTTTGTCGTTGTTCTAGTTGGAGCAATAGTCTATAGCCCTGTTTCCCGAGCTTTTTGGTGCCTCTTTTCCAGAAAGGTCCTTACTTCACCTAAATGTTTAAGCATCAACACTGGTACCGCATTAAAGTTGGGCACTCTAGACTTAGAGTACCAGTGCAGCAAAATGGCACAAGTCTACCTGAGTTGATTTCTAGCTCCCCTCTAGATAGATCCTGCGTTCTTTTTGCCCGTTGTTCCCCGCCTCGGCCATTATCATGCAACTTACCAAACAGCCGTCTATCCTAGTCGTTGACGACGAACCCGATAACTTTGATGTAATTGAAACGCTTTTAAGCTTCAATGCAAAGGATGAGGCGCAATCAGACTATCAACTGCATTATGCAGCCAATGGGCAAGAGGCTCTCCAGTTTTTAGATACTTACAATCCCGATCTCATCCTGCTAGACGTAATGATGCCAGGGATTAATGGACTCGAAACCTGCCGTCAGATCAAGGCAATGCCGAAGTGGCAACCTGTACCGATTATTATGGTCACGGCCTTGAGTTCTAAGTCCGACTTGGCCGCTTGTTTGAGCGCGGGTGCAGACGACTTCATCAGCAAACCTGTGAATGGGATAGAATTGCGTGCTCGCGTTCAATCCATGCTGAGGATCAAACGCCAGTTTGACAGTATTCAAACCTTATCTAATATTCAAGACAATACAATTCGTGTTTTAGAAAGCACCCTTCAAGAGCTGCATGGCAATCTTGCCTCTCGCCTTTCTCATGAACTCAACACACCGCTTAATGGCATCATCGGCACGATCGATTTACTATCCAGCTATATTGAAAACATGGATAGTAATGAAATCCAGGAAATGCTGCGGCTTGCCGAAGAATCAGCTCAGCGTTTAGAGAAGCTTACGAAAAAATTTCTAATTTACTTAGAGCTAGAAATTGCGGCAAGCCGACAGCAAAAGGTTAAACCACAAAAAACCAACTTTTGTCCCTCCAACGTCAGTGCAACATTGATGCACATTGCACAGAATGCAAACCGTGCAGACGATCTAACACTTGCCTTAACAGAGGCCGTTCTGCCATTGTCAGACCGATATCTTTTTGTCGTTTTAACTGAATTATTTGATAACGCTCTTAAATTTTCTCCCCCTCACACTCCTATCAAGGTATGTAGTTATGTAGAAGAGGAGCAATTTTCCTTAATTTTTCATGACTCAGGACGCGGCTTCACTGAAGAACAAGTTGCAAAAATTGGTGCCTTCATGCAGTTTGAGCGTGAAGTGTATGAGCAACAAGGACTGGGGATGGGCCTTAGAATTGTTCAGCGTATTGTTGAACTTTCAGGCGGCACTCTATCAATTTCTAGCCATCCCAAACAAGAAACTATTATTCAGATTACATGGCCTATTTTAGATTCCTAAAGTCTTTTACTTCCTATAAATAAAATATATCTAGACCTTCCCCCACCCATGCATTCAATTCTTATTGTTGATAACGAACCAGATAATTTTGATGTCATTGAAACGCTGATAAGCGATCAACCTTATCAGCTGCATTATGCGTCAAGTGGTCTGGAGGCATTATCTGTACTTGACCTTTATCAGCCAGACTTGATTTTGCTGGATGTCATGATGCCGGTGATGGATGGGATTGAGGTCTGTCAGCGGATCAAGGCAATGCCTCAATGGCAAGCTGTCCCCATCATTATGGTGACGGCCCTCACGGCCAAGAATGACCTAGCACAGTGTCTGGCCGCCGGAGCTGACGATTTTATCAGTAAACCCATCAACCGCTTGGAATTAAAAGCCAGAATGGGCTCAATGTTGCGGATCCGTCAGCAATATCAACAACTAGCCACCTTTAACGCTCAACTCGAAACGGCTGTGCAGCAAAGAACTGCGCAACTCAAAAACATGATTTTTCAAGACGCACTGACAGGGCTACCCAGTCGCGCGCTTCTGTTGCAACACTTATCGGAACGGTTGGCTGATAAGGAAACGCCATGCGCTGTCATTTATATCGACTGCGATCAATTTAAGTTGGTCAACGGTTCTTTTGGGCATGTGATTGGCGATCGCCTCTTGTTCGCTCTAGGAGAGCGCTTGCAGCAGCACCTGCGCCCTGGGGATGTTTTAGCCCGCATGGGCGAGGACGAATTTTGCTTCTTGCTGGGCAATTTCGAAGATGAGTATAGTCTAGAAACTTTTGTTCAAGGCGTGCTGCAAAGCCTTAACAAACCCTTTTCCGTATCCAATTTTGAAGTGTATATGAGTGCTTGTGCTGGAGTCGCCATTAGCAGCGAAATTGGCCAACACGCAGAAGAACTCGTCCAAGATGCCGACACGGCGATGTATCAGGCAAAACTGCGCGGTAAGAGTAGCTACCAAATTTTTGATCGCCAGATGCGTCTCGGCATGCTTCAGCGCTTAACCCTAGAAAAAGACCTCCAGCTAGCATTAGAGCGCCATGAATTTGTGTTGTATTACCAGCCGATTATTCATCTGCGCACCCAACAGATCGCTGGGCTGGAAGCATTGATTCGCTGGCATCATCCAGAACGTGGGGTCGTCTCGCCCGCAGAATTTATTCCCTCCATGGAAACCACAGGACTGATTGTGCCTGTAGGTTTATTAGCCCTCAAGCAAGCCTGTTGCCAACTGCGGGAGTGGCATCGTCAGGGTTGGCCAAACCTCACCATGAGTATTAACCTTTCGGCCCGACAGTTTGCTTGTCCCACCCTCTTGGCAGATATTGATAGTGTCCTAGAAGAAACAGGCGTCAATCCGGCTTGCATCAAGCTGGAAATTACTGAAAGCGCCATTATGGAAAATGCAGAAATTGCAATTGCCTTAACAAGGGCTTTGCGGTCGCGTCAGTTGCACATTAGCATTGACGACTTTGGGACAGGCTATTCTTCTTTGGGCTATTTGCACCGCTTCCCTGTAAGTAACCTGAAGATTGATCGCTCTTTCGTGAACCAAATTCAATCGGAAAACTGCAATTATCACATTGTGGATACAATTGTGGCACTCAGTAAGCAACTGGGCTTGTCGGTTATTGCGGAAGGGATTGAAACCGAAGAGCAATTGGAATGGCTCAAACAGCTCAATTGCGAATTTGGACAAGGCTATTTATTTTCTAAGCCCCTGCCTGCCTCAGACATCACAAAAACCTACCTGGCAACCGTTCAGGTTTAATGCTGCTAGCCAAGTGCGACAATGTAAGGCGCACCTGGGTTGGAACTGAACGCTTGAGTACGCGATCGCAATATTGGCTACTGCTGCCCTACCTTCGCCCCCATCGCTACAGCTTGGGGGTAGGACTGATCAGCATTTTGGGGTTTGTATTAACAACGCCCATCATCGCTGCCCTGATGGGTCAAATCGCTACGGATATCGGCAAGGGCAACATGGCTGCGCTACTCCGCTTGCCGCTAATTGCGCTCATTCTTTTTTCACTGCGTGGGATATTTCAGTTTGGCCAGGACGTGATGATGGCCAAAGCCGCTCTCAATATTGCCCTCGATTTGAGACGACGGGTTTATGTACAACTTCAAACCCTCAACCTTGACTACTTTGAAACGGCTGCCACCGGAGATCTGGTCTATCGGCTCACCGAAGACGTAGATCGGGTCGGAGAAACCATTTATAAACTGTTTCACCAGTTTTTGCCCTGCGTTCTGCAACTCGTGGCGATTTTGGGCTACATGATCTACCTCAATTGGCAGCTCACCTTAGCCACGTTTTTAATTGCGCCGCTGATGGCTCTGTTGATTGGTTGGTTTGGCGAACGTCTGCTCCGGTTTTCTCGCGATAGCCAAGCGCATATTTCCGATCTCTCTTCGCTGTTAACGGAGGTGTTTGGCGGCATTCGACTGGTCAAGGCTTTTGCAGCGGAAGAGTACGAAATTCAACGTTTTTTGCAAGCTGCCGAAAAAAACCGTCAAGCTAAATTTGCCACCGAACGCACCAAAGCCATTCAGTACCCTGTCGTCGGCTTT
>DATNQK010000786.1:0-2826 GCA_036704065.1 Stenomitos sp. | reverse complement strand
GGCGGCACGCTGGATGCTGTACTGGTTGGAGACAACAATGGTGGTTTGGGTGGAATTTTAACAGGCTTGGGAGACGGGCTTGCTGGTGGTTTAGATGGTACGCCATTGGAGCCGTTGGGTAATGTGTTGGATACCTTGTTGGGAACGATTGGTGGTGGATTGGGTTTGGTGGCCGATCAAGTGAGTTCGTTTGGGGATAACACTCCGCTTGAGCCGTTGGCTGACCTTTTGGGAGACATTTTGGGTCGAAGTGGAGAAAACAGTGACGGTGGTGTGGGCGGCGTGGTTGGTACCCTGACCAATGTGACCGATGGCCTGGCCCAACTGCTTCAGCCTGTGCCGTTGTTAGGCGAGTTAACGGGCGCGTTAGACACCGTGGTTGACTCGATTGCCTTCGGTAACAACGATGGCGGTTTGAGCAGCGTTGTGAATGGGCTTGGGCAGGGTTTACAAAGTGGGCTAGCCGACACACCATTATCTTTAGTAGGAGAGGGCGTTGGTGGATTGCTGGGGAGTGTTGGTGGGGTTCTTGGTGGCCTGGGTTCTCAATTGTCATCCTTGGGTGATGGAACGCCTCTGGAGCCATTGGCGGGTTTATTAGGCGACTTGGTGGGAGCAGATGGAGGAAGCGCTTTGTTGGGGGGTCTTAGCACATCAATCAACAGCAACTCTGCAACATCAGGAGGATTTCTGTTGGGAGATCCTCTTGGTTTGAATGAGACTGAGCGTAATTTGTTGGGGTAGTTATTCAATTTTTCTGAGGAGAGGTGATGAAAATTGCTTTGATCATGTGCATGTTGGTGATGACTTTCTCTCCGCATTTGGCGCAGGCTCAACAGTATTTTTGTCAGAACGATGAGGAATCTATTCAGTCTTCAGGAACCGGGAGCTGGGAAAAGGTAAGCCTTCCCCCGGGCACATTAAAGTTCTCAGTACTTTCCTCGGGTTCCACATATAGGGATGTTCAAGCCCTTATTTATATTCAAGGTGATCGCGAGAGTTTAGCCAGTTGCGAGATTTGGAGTCCATCCAAAGGCCATGGGCAATGCAGTAGCTATGAAGGGAAGATACGTATCTTGCTTTATCGTTCAAGAGAAAGTGGAGCGACAGAGTTTATTTTGCAGGCACAGGAAAATGGCTTGGATAGACTTGGACTCGCAACTCGTATTCAAGATGACTCTGTTGTGATTAAAGGGAGTTGCCAAGTTGATTAAACTGCCAATATTGAAGTTTGAGCCTTATTTCAAAACCGCTGCGCGTAAATAAGTAAATCTGGATATGTCGATATGGAATTGGGTTACAGTCGGAAGTTGAATGGCAGCTTAAATAATAAAAATATAGGTATCACTACTACTGAAGTGAGGCTTATGGAAGCTGCTATTGGTTTATATGGACGTTTTGGGATACAGGCGGTGTCTTTAAATCAAATTCGAAAGCACGCAAAGGTGGCTAATGAATCCGCTATTCGCTACCATTTTCTAAATAAAACTGGTTTGGTTCGACAGTGCGTGGAATATGTAGCCGATCGCATACTACCAAGTTTGTCAAAGTTAGCGCAGAAAATCGAGAGTTCTGAAAGCGTTCCTGATCCTGTCACGATTATTTTAAATTTTCGAGTGCCAATTCATAATCTTTTTGAAGTATCGCCGGATAGTGTTCGTTTTCTTGCATCTTTGATTCGAGACGCCAATTTGGAAGAGCGGAGAATTCTGGCTAATAAGTTTGGTGAAATAGTTGGGAGATACGAAAATTTATTGGCAGCATCTCTACCAAATAAAAGCTCCGAGTGGATTCATATACATTTTCTAATGACTATCGATAATATCTTCCACAGTCTGAGTGATCGTGGAATTTTGAGGTGTGGGTCATCAACATCCGATTGTCAGTCTAAATATTTTCTCAAGACTGAAGATGTTGAAAAAGTGCGTTTAACATTTGTTTTGGCTGGGATTTGTAGTTTGCCAGTTGAAATAGAAAATTGCTAGTGTTTGGTTTTTTAAAATTCAAATTCAGTAAATCTTATTTTTTGTATAGATAAATTAAGTCTTTTATATTTCTAATTTTTATTTAGTTTTTTGTAAAGAAAATATTCGAGACTTAAGGCCGTACTTTTTCCTCGGGCATTGCATAAAATTATTTATGGTGCAGCATGAAAAGAGATATTAGATATGAAACTCGCCTACTACCTTGAAGATAACGAACTTCAACGTGAAGTCATGCTCGATATTTTAAATCAAGAGTTTCGTGAAACAGTACATTTCGTTTCTTTTTCTAGGCTTGACGATTTACGTCAAGCCTACAGTCAAAATGTGCCATCCTTTGTGCTGTCCGATCTTGATGTTGCTGATGCAAACCCTAAGCAAACGATTGAGTTTTTGAAAGAGCTTGTCAGGAACGATATCCCTGTTGTGGTTGTGAGTGGCCAAATCAATGAGTTCGCGTGGGATGCCGAACTAGCGAAGGTTGAATTGCTTCCGAAGGGCTCTGGCCTCAAAGTATTAAAGGAAATGGCGGGAAGAATTTCTGCTTCATTAGGTACACCCCCAGCGTGACATTACATTCAAACTACGGATAACTGACATGTTTAATAATACAAGTGTTAGAAAGTAGAGAACTTATAAATCTAGCGAGACAAAATATGAATTCAAGACGAATCCCATTTCGAATTCTGCAAGCGTCAACAGTCGTTTTTAGTTTCTTACTGTTCGCCTGCACTTCCGATTCCAGTGACAACGAAAACCCCACCGGTACCGGTGGGGTAACGGCCCCAAGTGAGTCGACAAGAAGCGTCTCGATGCTGGGCACCCGGTCAAGTCAGTCCAGACC
>DATNQK010000785.1:0-8072 GCA_036704065.1 Stenomitos sp. | reverse complement strand
ACCCCGTCGATATCCTGATTGTTAAACTGACGGCTGTGCTCCATCCCTCGCCAACGATGGCTGCGATCGCAAACCATCAATGGCCCGTGACTTTCGTCAACATCATGGAAGGGAATCCAAGCGGTCAACATATTGTCGGAGGTGCAATTCCCCCAATAGGCGCGATCCACATGCCACCCAACTACACCTTTGGACTGAGGCGGCTTATAGACCAAGGCATCGTCCAATAACCGAATTTCTGTGGTGCGGGCTAACCGAGCGGCGATCGCCCCAATCACAGGTTGGAGGGCCAAATACCGCAGTTCCTGAATGCGAAAGGCCACATACTGATCGTTGCGGATGGCATTCGGATGCTCCGGGTTCGAGACACTAAACCCTGATGTATAGGGCCATTCGGCATCCCGTTCACCACGATAGAATCGCTCAGCGCCGAGCTTGGCCACTTCAAATACTTCGTCAGGGATGATTTTAGGACTGACGTACCAACCATGCGCTTCGTAAAAAGCAACATCCTCTTCTGTTGGCAGTAGTGCTAACTGCTCTTCCGATAAAACCATAACCTTCCTTTCGGTGCCTAAACCAATCACGTTCTACCTCACCGCACTTCAGACACAGACGGATTCCGAAGGATTGAGACGTGCTTCCTCTGCCGACCACAGCACTGGAAAAACCTGAGGATCGCTAAAGTCAGGATCTCCATTGGGCAGCTTCCGGCATAACACTTCGTCGAACATGCGAATGTCTTGGCCATCACGATTGCGAAAGGGTCGGTAATGATTGTCCTTATCTTGAAGGTGAACCGCCATGGCTATCCGAGGCCGATCACTCACATTGGCAGGGCTGCCATGCATGGTCCAACAGTTATGAAAACTCACCTGACCTTTTTTCATGGCAATGGGCACTCGTTTCGTTGCACACCCCAGTTGTCGAAATTGCGCTTCGACCTCTTCTAAAACCGTGTTGTTAAAGAGTCGCGTATCTTGCAAGATCTCGGGATCCCAGCGATGGCTTTCGTCTAGCATCAGCAAGGTACCATCTTGCTCATCCACATCATGAAACGGGATCCAAGCGGTCAACAGGTGGGGGGAGGTGCAAGTAGACCAGTAGGCTCCATCGGCATGCCAACCCACTTCATCGCCGGAATGAGCCGGTTTGTACACCACTTGGTCGTCCAACAGTCGAATTTCTGTTGTTCTCGCTAACCGAGCGGCGATCGCCCCAATCATGGGATACAGAGCCAGTTGCTGCAGTTCTTTGATTTGGAGCGAAATAAACTCGTTATTGCGGAGACCATCACCATCTTGGGGTTTCCAGTCGTGGTATCCGGTCGCCACGGGCAATCGGACATCGCGATCATCGCGATAGAGACGTTCAACCCCCCTCATGGCAATATCAAACACTTCGTCAGGAATCACCTTGGGACTGATATACCACCCATGTGTTTCATAGAAAACGATATCTTCTTCTGTAGGTAAAAGCGATTCTTGTATTTCTGATAAATGCATGATTTAAACCGTTCACAATATCTGAAGAAAAAATCAGTTTTTGCGGCAATGCCTGAAAAAAAGTCTTCAATTTTCTCACATCAAGGCCGTGGAGCAAGCGACTCCCAATAGGTACCTTGGCCCGTTAGATTCAAACTTAAGGCCGAGACATGGTAAGTTCTCCAGACGTTATTTGAGAGTAGGTAATGTAAGTGGTTTTCACCTGAAGTCATTGGGTGGACTCCTGGAGCAGCGATATGGTGGAGCACAATAGCCCCATCCGAGATACCATTCACCCCAGAAACCACAACGCCGCCACTGATGTATGAACTGGTACAGCTATACCTACCAAAAAAGCCAGTTGGAATAGCAACCACAAGTCCATCGGTAATCCGAGCCTCAATTTTGCAATAGGCATTAATTTGGAAAGTCCGTAGGCTGGTGGATTTTGAGGCGACTCGCTTTACCACTCGAGATCCAAAAGGCCGCAGAGGAAGACGGGATCGTCTTCTGGTGTTAGACCAAGTTCCGTTTGCAATCAGATCAATCCCACTCAGATAGCCAGAGTACGATGCGCTATATGCCTTAAAGGTATTGTCCGGAAAGATGGCAATAACGATAGGTCTGTACCGATTAGATGCATCTGGGCCATACAGCAGATTACCAAAATGGCCTGAGATGACGATCGCATTGGGAACACCCTCAATGGTACTGATATGTCCCGCAACGACGGAACGAGATGGCAAAGAGTCGGCAGCACATTGATTACTTTTGCCATATACAGCCCCACCGTCGGTGATGTTGATCGATACATCAACACAATAACCATTAAAGAAAATCTGTTTAGAGGTTAATGCTCTGGGCGATCGCGACTCCGAATGGACATGTTTTTTGAAAGATGAGTGTTTTGGATCAGGATGGGCAAATGCATTGGGCACAAAACTGCTAGTCAATAAACAAGCAGAAAACAAAGCAGTGATTGCAATCGATTTATTTTTCATTGAAAGCGTCAAGTCCGTTCTACGCAGTTCCTAATACGAAGCCGTTTATTTACGTCCGCCAGATACCGACGGCAGCTTTGATCGATTGCGAAACGGCGCGCGCTGCTGCGAACCAAGATCGGTATAGGTACCCTCGTTGGCCTTGAAATAGGTGTCCTTAGTAACGTGGTAAATAATCCACTTGCCGTCGGGAAAAATCCACCAGTAATGATTGGTACCAGGCACGTGATCGGGCGGGTGGCCATGAATCACAATTGTCCCGTCTGGGATACCTGCTATACCCGTAACAACTACGCCACCTAGGTTATAGGGAACACAGTTGTAGTTGTTCGCATATACGATGCCATCAGTAATGCGAGCCTTCACATAGTTGCAATAGCCGTTAAAGGAAAAATTTCGTTGTATGGTGGCTTTGGGCGTAACGGCCTGAGCTACGCCTGTCAGGGCTAAAACCCCGACGCAAGCTGCCGTAGTCAACAGAGAAGTTGCAGTTGCTCTGAGATTCATCGAAAGGGGTCTCCAGTATCCAGATATACGTTGATGCAGGTCGTTACAGCAGAAATTGATAGCCCTCGCAGAGGACAATCGTGGATTCAGAGCTAGGTATCCCTTAGCGATCGCCAAAGAAGCGCAAGCGTGATCGGGAACGGAAGCGCTGGGTGTCGGACCACGTTCCTGTCGCAATAACATTCACCTGAGAGATGGAACCGGAGTACGCCTTAAATGTCCTGTTCGGGAATATTGCAACAATAATTGGCGTGAGTAGTCCGGCACTATCCGCACCCCACAAACCGCCAAAGTAGCCTGAAATAACCATTGTTTTGGGAATGCCATCAATGGTACTGAAATTGCCTGCTACTACATCCGGCGCATTACATCCATTGCTTTCGCCATACATACCCAGCTCGTAGACGAGGTTGAGGACGACACTCACGCAATAGCCGTCGAAATAAATCGTTTTGGTTGAAGTAACTTGGGAGGCAACTGAGGAGCGATGCAAGGGGTGTGCAACCGCATTGAGCGCAAAATCATGCACAGTAAAGCAGGCAGCAGCCAACGCTGATGCTGCCATGGATTGAATTTTCATTTTGGGAGCGAGTCCTAACAGCCAGATATTATGTTTTAGCGACACATCGGTCGAATATGTACCGACACCCCCCAAAACTCTTTACTAATCAAGAGTTCTGTCCTGCACAAAGATGGCCACGAATATAACATGGTGAATTTCTAAGTGCCAACTGTGTAAACTTGTTGCGACAAGCATTCGTGAGAAAAAGGTTGAATTAGAGAGACAGCGTTGTCATTTTGTCGACAAGCAGCTCAAAGGTATGAACAGGCAATCACCGTAGGAGCCTAGGTCTAAGGGTTAATGCTGGCCATGTATTAACCGACTGGAACGTACGTTCAGTTGCCTTATGTGACATCCTCCCGCCACCAACCCTAGCGGGTGTGGTGGGGGATTCCCAACTTCGCAATTGGGCTTTCCTGCTTCATCGGGGTTCCTAAGCAACCTTCCTCTACAGGCAGTATCACCGTCTGTCCAACGGCTACAAGTCCTCGTTGCATCACCACTTGCGCGGCTGCAACATCTCGGTCTGTAATGTATCCACATTCCCCGCATTCATGAACACGCTGGCTCAGGTCTTTCTTTCCAGTATGCGCTCCACAGTTCGGGCAAGTCTGGCTTGTCCCGTTAGGGTCTACCTTGGCAAAGAACACGCCACGTTTCCAGCACACCCATTTCAGGACGTCGAGGAATGCACCCCAAGCCGCATCAAGACAATGCTTTGCCAGCATTCCTCGACTCATTGCTTTGAGGTTCAAATCCCCAGCAAAAATCATCCCAACCTCATCACACAATTGATGCGCGATGTGCAGATGAAATTCTTTGCGGGTGTTGTGAATACGTTCATGCAGCAATCGAAGCTTGGCTTGCACTTTCCGGTAATTAGCAGAACCTTTCTTTTTGTTTCTCAATTTGCGTTGCAACCATCGAAGCTTGCTTTGCAAATCCCCAAAGAAACGAGGGCGCTCTACCAATTTACCGTTACTTACGGCCAAGAACTTCTCAAGCCCCAAATCAATCCCAATGGCTTCACCATGCGGCATGACATCGGGAGTAGAAACATCGCATTGCACAATCAGTTGAGCGTACCATCCCGACGCTTTGTGAACAATCCGCACTTGCTTGATGTCGAATCCGTCTGGAATTGGACGATGCAAGTTAATCAAAACCTTGCCAATTTTCGGCAGCTTGATTTGATGCCCAGTCAGGGGACTGGTTTTGAATTGCGGAAACACAAACGAGCGATACTGTCCAAACTTCTTAAATCGAGGAAAGCCGAATTGACGGTCTTTCGTAAACTTAAACGCTTTGTCCAGTCGCTTCAGCGCATCTTGGAGCACTTGAGCGTTCACTCGTTGAAGGTCGGGAATGTCCTTCTTGAATGCGCTCAACGCATTTTGCTGCTTGTAGTAATCGGGATAGGGCACATCTGCCGCAATGATGTACTCCTGACTAATGCTGCAAGCGTTGACCTGGCATTTACGTGAATTAATCCAATCCTTACGCTCTCGCAAAGCAAAGTTATAGACCTTGCGACATTGCTCCAACCAAAACAGCATTTCTTGCTCTTGGCTCAGGTGTGGGTAAATCCGGTAAGCGTAGGTCATGCTCAACATCCCAACATTCTAAAAAAACTCACATATCTGTTAGAAGTTGTAAGAGAGTGTTCCTTCGCTCCGCTCACTCACGCGGGATGTCCGTGTACCCCACCGCTAGTTAGAACGAACCGTGCGAGAAATGAAGCGAACCATGCTAGGGGAACTTTAAGGGTATCTACAGCTTCAGGCGCACCTATCCATAGATGATTGCAAGGGTTCCACATACATCCCTCAGTCCCTATAATGAAGGGCAACACTTTGTCCAGTTGGTGAGAGAATCGCGACGTGTTTACCTTAACCGGCTACGAGTATTTGCTGGGATTTTTAATCATTTGTTGTTTAGTCCCCGTATTTGCCTTAACAGCATCCAAGCTCTTGCGTCCCAGCAACCGTGGACCTGAGCGTCGTACCACTTACGAATCAGGGATGGAGCCCGTAGGCGGCGCTTGGATTCAATTCAATATCCGCTACTACATGTTTGCCTTGGTATTCGTCATCTTTGACGTAGAAACAGTGTTTCTATACCCCTGGGCCGTAGCCTTCCATCGACTCGGCGTTCTGGCCTTTATTGAAGCCCTCATTTTCATTGCCATCCTGGTCGTAGGATTGGTTTACGCTTGGCGCAAAGGCGCATTGGAATGGTCTTAACGCGCGGCTGCTCAATATTTTTGCAAGGATGGTGTTAACCCAATGTCTGAAACTCCCCAATCCAATCAGCCCGAAGCTCCAGAGGCAGCTATCGTACAGGACAGTCCCATTCAAGAAGTTGGGCCAGTTTCTAAGCGTTTAGCAGCAGACGGGTTTAGCCATGATTTTCTGGGCGTTGACCATGAAGGTGTGGAAATCCTCAAGGTAGATCGTGAGGTCTTGATTCCTATCGCTACCGCCCTCTATGCCTATGGCTTTAATTATCTCCAATGCCAAGGCGGGTACGATTCTGGTCCAGGCCAAGATTTGGTGAGCATGTACCACTTAATCAAGGTCAAGGATGACGTAACCCAGCCGGAGGAAGTACGGGTAAAAGTCTTTTTACCCCGCGAGGATCCGACGATTCCTTCTGTATATTGGATCTGGAAAACCGCCGACTGGCAAGAACGCGAAACCTACGACATGTATGGGATCGTCTACGAAGGACATCCTCACTTAAAACGGATCTTAATGCCGGAAGATTGGGTCGGTTGGCCGCTTCGTAAAGACTACATCAGCCCAGACTTTTACGAACTCCAAGAAGCGTACTAGCCCACCAATTCATAATCAAAGACCAAAACTCAAGCCCCCACCGCTCATTTGCAGCAGTGGGGGCTTGAAACTTGAATTCTGGCTATACCTTTCACAAACTGGGCCTAACCCCAACTAGGGTTAAACCGGCACAGAGGTCATAGCGATATCTCTTCTAACACAGCCACCGCAATGGCACAAAAGCAAAACGCCAAAATCAATGGAATCGGCGAAAAGGTAAACATTGTGAGCAAAATTGCCCCTAACGCCACACCAATCGCAACTAAACTCACGAGCTTAGCCGCCCCTGAAGACTCCTGGCTACTGTAGTAGCCCTCTATCGCATGTGCTGGAATAGGCATTGGCAGCACAGCACCCGGTGGAAATGCCCAAAACTGGCGCTGCTCTACAAAAAGATCAGTCCAGCCATGCTCGTGACACCATTGTTGAATGTACGACTGAAGAACTTTGGGCATGATGACTGACTCGTCAAAACATCTAGCGCATAGCAACCCCTCACCTGTTCAGCCAACTTGGAACTTAAGCTGACCTAACAGTCGAACACTGCCGTATCAAAGGTTAAATGGGAGTACTACTGCTTCTCCTATGAGGCTAACAGACCACTCTTGGTCGCCTCGGCTTCAACAATAAATCTTAATTGCCTGCAACTTAGGCACAAATCGGTAAAAGCCCAGTCTCGCCTACCCGTTCTAGTCCCGTAGCCTCGTCACGAAAAACATATTGGGAAAGTTATCTGCAACACACCGTTACAGACAACCCCCATCCAAACCCTTCATTCAGCCTCAAGACCGTCGCGATTAGCGACCGAGCCAGCCAGCACTTAGGATCACGGTCAATGACATAAATAAGATTGTCAAGGTCCAAGTGATGCGGTTGAGGGTTGTTTCAGCACTTTTGGTGCTTGTAAACAGTTGTGCCTGTCCACCGATGGCACCTAGACCATCTCCTTTGGGGCTGTGGAGCAATACCAACACAACCATGCCAATTCCAGCAAAAAACCAAACCCCTTGAAGTACTTGAACAATCATGGTGCCTACTCAATCAATATGGATCAAACTTAACAGATTTGCATTACTGCTGCGCCAAAGGCTAACTCCTTTGCTGAGGTGTCGGGCCATCTAAAGCTGAATCCGCACAGGACCTTTATTGGGTCGAATATCAACTTCTACAGGCTGAATCAGAGAATGACCGGTCATTTCTGAGGGTTGAGGCAGCTGCAAAATCTCTAGAATAGTGGGTGCAATATCCGCCAAACAACCGTCTGTGCGCAACCGCACATCGGTTCCATGACCTGGGATTTTGCGCCCTTCGCCTTCAACCAAAATAAACGGTACAGGGTTGGTGGTATGGGCTGTCCACGGATTACCTGCTTCATCCCACATATATTCTGCGTTGCCATGGTCGGCAGTGATTAGAGCAACGCCCTGCGCCTTGCCAATTTCGTTGATGAGCTTGCCTAAATTCTGATCCACCGTTTCGATGGCCTCAATAGTGGCATCCATGTTGCCTGTATGGCCCACCATATCTGGGTTGGCATAGTTGATGACAATCATGGAATAAACTCGTTGGCGCACAGCATTAATGGCGGCTTCGGTGACGGCTGCGGCTGACATCGCAGGTGATTTGTCATAGGTGGGCACCATCGGGCTGGGCACTAAGAAGCGATCTTCGCCCGGAAGCGGAT
>DATNQK010000784.1:0-28457 GCA_036704065.1 Stenomitos sp. | reverse complement strand
TAAACTCTTACAAAAATATCAGCCTGAACAAGTTCTCTTGGGCCGTTATACCCAGGTTCAATCGCAACTTGAACCTTACCTAAAGCAGCACTACCAGATACGCTATCAACACGGAAGATTCACCCAATACGTCATCAACTCCTTAGCAAGTACCTAAGCAGAAAATTTCGCACCTGTAACAATAAATGCACTGATTTCAGGTGCGTTTATAACCGTCCGCTCAAGTGCTATCAATTCATTAGAGGCACACTAAACAGGAGTAAAGTTGGCAGAAAGAATCAAGCAATGATTCAAGCACTGGAGGAAGTCTATCGAGAGATAGCTCTTTGGTTTTGATCGCGGTTGTCTGACATCACCTGCGGTAACATAGTCAACAGCATTAGCAAAGCCATGCTCTATGAGCAGTTGTCCGTCGACACAAATGGATTGATATCACTCAAACCGTGCCGACGGACTTTACTGTTTTGCCACAACGGCAACCCGTTATCCCTTCACGCAAACCACTTGTTTCAGCGTTGCTACCACTTCCACTAAGTCCGACTGATTCGCCATCACCGTTTCAATGGGCTTGTAGGCACCTGGAATTTCATCCAGAATCCCTTCGTCTTTACGACATTCAACCCCTTGGGTTTGGGTAATCAAGTCATCTAAGGTGAAATGGTTTTTCGCCTTATTGCGCGACATCGTACGGCCAGCCCCGTGGGAACAAGAACAATAACTTTCGACATTGCCTTTACCCTTGACGATGTAGGACTTTGCCCCCATCGAACCAGGAATAATGCCATAGTCTTCGGTTCTGGCGCGCACTGCCCCCTTGCGAGTCACGTAGACCTGTTCGCCATAGTGCATTTCCTTCTCGGCGTAGTTGTGGTGGCAATTGACCGAAAGCATAGGCTTGGTAGGCTTGCCACCCGCCAAATGCTTTTCGACCACGCGCTTAAAGCGGGCCATCATAACCTCGCGGTTATACCGAGCGTAGTCCTGCGCCCATTGCAAATCGCGCCAGTAGGCCGCAAACTCTGGGGTTCCCGACACAAAATATGCCAGGTCTGGATCGGGGAGTCGGTTTTCAGCCAACTTCGCCAAGTCCTTCGCCGTGCCGATGTGATTCTGCGCCAGCATATTGCCAATATTGCGCGAACCAGAATGGAGCATCAGCCACACGCGATCCTCTGCGTCCAAGCACACCTCTAGAAAATGATTGCCGCCGCCGAGAGATCCCATTTGTTTGAGTGCCTTATTTTCGAGGTGTTTTACCCCGCTATGCAGCTCCTTAAAATGGGTCCAACCCTGCCAGTTATAGACGGGTTTTTCGATCTCTTTATTTTCGTTAAATCCTACTGGAATTTCCGCTTCAATATCGAGACGAATTTTTTTGAGCTTTCCATCCAACTGATCGGCGATAAAGGAGGTTTGAATAGCACACATCCCACAACCAATATCCACACCAACCGCTGCTGGAATAATGGCATCTTTGGTTGCAATCACAGATCCTACTAAGGCACCTTTGCCCAAATGCACATCCGGCATTAAAGCAACATGCTTATAAACGAAAGGCAAAGAAGCCACGTTCTTAGCCATTGCCGTTTCTTGAGAACCTAAATCATGGTTAGCCCAAGATAGGACAGGAGAACGGGCAGAAAATTTTAATTGTTCGTAAGGCATAATATTGAGACTCCCCAAGGATCAATTTCGAGTTAATTTTTGATTTTCTGGTGAGGATGTAGATGAAAGGGAGTCACATTTAAGCCTCCCTAAAAGTAGTGATGACGTTGACTACCGTCATACTTGCCACTGTTGCGACAGCATTTCTTGAAAGGAACGTCCTGAACCACAGGGACAAAGATCATCTTTGCCGAGCTTTTCTTGAAGTTCCTTATCGCCATGCACAACTCGCTCACCACGTTTAACTGCTGTTTCGGACGGATAGCCTCGTCGACGCTTGCGTTTCGGTTCAAAAGCAGTCATCGTCGAAGCGTTCAAAGTCGTCGCGATCGCCCCATTGATATTTCATCTCACTCCTCCTTTTTAACTCACTGATCCTGTAACTGAGCGCGAATGGTTTTTAGCAGACGTTTACTACACTGCACCTTGTGGCTGGCATAAATGGCACGCCCATATTCGCGATGGGCCAACTCCGATGTGATCCCAACTTTGGGCAGCACATTCCAAGCCATACCCCACAGAGGAAGATCGGCAAAGGTAATCAGGCGTCACTATTTCCGCCTCTAGTGGCTATTTGGGGTGACTGACGGGACTCGAACCCGCTAATACTGGTGTCACAAACCAGCACCTCGACCGCTTTGGTTAGCTCCAAAGGAGCGGCTTCGCCAACAGTCACAGTGGAGCCAAGGGAATTTGTTCGCGGAGCGTCTCCGCAGGAGATACCCCTACCCTACCGCTTGCAAGGCGATCGCTCTTCCAGTTGAGCTATTGTCCCATTTTTGGCAGAAGCGGCAGGACTCAAACCTACAACCTCCAGGGTCGTAACCTGGTGCTTTATTCAATTGAGCTACACTCCTAAAATTTGAGATGGACTGGCAGGAGTGGTAGGACTCGAACCTACACAGATCGATTTAGAAGATCGATGCCCAATCCCTTAGGCGACACTCCCAAATTTGGTAGCCCTGACAGGGTTTGAACCTATGACTTCCTCTTTATAAGAGAGGCACTCTCCCCACTGAGCTACAAGACTACAAAAGCGAGTGATGGGATTCGAACCCATGCGCTGAGACTGGCAGACTCAGATGCTAGCCACTACATCACACCCGCATTGTTTGGAGCGAAGGACGAGATTCGAACTCGTACACAGACGTTGGAAGCGTCTCATGCTGCCGTTACATCACATCCGCAATCTGGAGATAGTGAAAGGAGTTGTTCGCGTAGCATCTCTAGATGTTAGTTTTGGTGGGCTGCCCAGGAGTTGAACCTGGATCATTCCGCTTAAAAGGCGGCTGCATATCCGCTCTGCCAACAACCCACGAGTCCGAGTGGTAGGATTTGAACCTACGACTGCCTGTTCCCAAAACAGGAGTGCAAACCAAGCTACACCACACCCGGATATTTGGTACTCCTGAGAGGATTCGAACCTCCAACGCACCGCTTCTAAGGCGATCGCCTCTTCCATTAGGCTACAGGAGTTTAGGAAAGGGAGGTTTACAGAGGTTTGACCCAGGCGACTGTTTACCTCCCAACTGCCCCGTCAGGGTTTGAACCTGAAATCTTCGCTTTCAAAGAGCGAGATGTTGCCAATTACACCACAGGGCAAAAAATCAAAGAATTGGCTGCCCCAGTAGGAGTCGAACCCACAACCCTTCGCTTAACAAGCGATCGCTCTGCCATTGAGCTATGAGGCAATATATTTTCCTAAACTTAGGAATGGGAAGTAACGGAATCGAACCGTTTTCTCACCGTCTTCAGGGGCACATGAGCACCAGCTTCACCAACTTCCCAAGGCGGAGAGTAGAGGAATTGTTCGCGGAGCGTCTCCGAAGGAGATACCCCTAAGTTGCCTTACCCTGGTTTTCAAGACCAGTTGCCGTCCATTCAGCGGTACTCTCCATGAGTCGCGAGAACGCTATGACAAGAGCACAGCGACTAGGATTTGAACCCAGACCAAAGGTTTTGGAGACCTTGATGCTGCCATTACACCATCGCTGCATTAGTCGTAGCAGTGAAAGGCCACTCATCGTTCCCAGACAAAAGTATCAGGAAGTTCCATGAGACCACACTGCAATATTTGGAGGCTGAGGCGAGATTTGAACTCGCGCATAGGTACTTTGCAGGTACCCCCCTTAAACCGCTTGGGTACTCAGCCATTGAATTGCCTTGCAGAATGCTACATTGACGCCACTTTCGATTAAGCGTTACCCAGCATCGCGATTGATTAACTACAAGGCCAAAGGCGAGGGTGATGAGATTTGAACTCACGACCTCCTGTTCGACAGACAGGCGCTCTAGACCGACTGAGCTACACCCCCCAAAAGTGGCAATTTATTTAGTTTTCAAGGTTCAGAGAAATGAATTGTTTCAACAGCCTGGGAAAAGTATTGCGTCGTAACGCAGTTCTTTCCGTTTCGGCTTGATACTACTTTTATACTACAAACATACTACATTCTGTCAAGTGGGGAGAGGAAGTTTTTTTGGAAGTTTTAGGAACTTCATAAAATTGCAATTTCAGCCGAATTAAAGCAGCTTCAATCTTCCCTCTGTCGTCCATCAGGCAAAGAGAAAAAGCAGCGACAACCCAAGCCATTAAAGCTTCTTGCCCAACGGGAGCATGAAGCCGCAGAACACTAGCGAGTATGAATTTGATATTTGAGAGAGAAAGAAACAAACATCTTCCTCTCTCAAGGATTGCTACTCTAGCGCCAAGAAGGATGCTTGCTTTTGGGCGACATGCCACAGTCGATATAGACACAGTTCAACCGCATCTGAACAACCTGTGACAAATAGTCCTTCGTGAGCATCGCTGCATTCTGCAATCCAGCTTCCAGGCAAACTAACTTCCACCATTCCTGCCTCAGCAGGCGCGATCGCAATCCTAGACTTGTACTCTTGGCTGAGCAGTTTTTCTAGGCGCAAAAGGCCAGGCTGACGTGCATCAAGCAAGAAGGATGCCGTACTGGGTTCAACATAGAGCTTTTGACCTGCTCGCAGCATCAGTGTGACGCGTTGAGCAATCCAAACCTCTAAAGACAGCCCCAGCCGTTCCAGGCGCAACCCGGATTCTGTATAGGTTAACTTCAACATCCTTCTTCCCTTATACGTGTTGGCGGTTAATCGATTTCAAGGGTTTGCATCTTCCAAAACTGATCCGAAAAGGCGATCGCAGGGTGAACTGGCGCTTTAGGTTGAGTTCGGAGCGTCATACCTGCTTCATGGGGCAGGCGATCGCCCTTACGGGAATTACAACGTTCGCAAGCGGTCACCACATTGTTCCAGGTGTGAGGGCCACCCTTAGAACGCGGAATGACGTGATCGAGGGTGAGTCGCTTGGAACTACCGCAGTATTGACACACAGAGCTATCCCGTCGCAATACCTCTCTTCGGCTGACCGGAGGAACCTTCCAATGCCGTTCTGGGTTGCTATCAATCAAACGAATGTGTTCGGACACTTGCAGAACCAGACTGGGCGATCGCACTTCCCATTGACGAGGGCTACTGAATTCCAGGGCTTCGGCTTGTCCCGTAATCAGCAAGACCACCGCACGACGAAGATTCACCCGAGCCAGCGGTAAGTAGTTTTTAGAAAACACAACCACTGAATTTTGTAAAAGTGGTACTGGTCGAGTTTGAGTTTTAAAAACTTCAGCTTGAACTAGCATTGGTATAACTCCTCAAAAAAGAACCCCCGCTTCTGCATTCAGGAGCGGGGGTTAGCTAACGATAGGTCCTACCTTAGATGGGTGCTAGGGTTCTCCTGCACCTCCCGCTCTGTTTTATTAAATTGCGGCGATTAAACAGCGAAATAATTGTTTCCGTCAGGGCTGCCTCGCCTGATATACCCGACTCTCTATCCGCACCCGCACATTCCAATTGCGCGATCGCCACGGGTAGCCACTGTTGGGGCTTGACCGAGGTCGTGCTGCGATGGGATGGGCGAAGACTGAGTAACATGGCGAGTATTTGAAAGCGCAAATATACAATTCTTTGTCGATACTACACTTGTAGCATCAGTTTGTCCAGTATTTTTTTAGAGAATTTGAGAAAACTCGCAAAAATCTTTACACAGTGCTTTTTACAGCATGAACTTATCTGGGTATCTTCATTGCCTCGCAAGTGATCTTCCCATCGTCTTGGATACTGATATATTGCACTCTAGTTCTCAGAATCTAAACCCATGCCAATGCGAAGGTTACACAGTAGCGTGCATTGGTTTCGCAATCTGAATATCACTGAAGCGTTGTTTCCTATACATAACCTGCTTCCAAAATCTGGAAGCAGCAATGCCTATCAAAACCACCTCGCGAATCTAAACCAAGCCTGAACAGCACACCTACGCTTAGAATTACTGCCAAAAATTGCAACAGAAGGTTTGCAGTGCGCTCTAGCAGTGCAGAAAAAGCTCAGAAGATTTAGCACCATCACAGATAACCCGTCGCAGTCATAATTTTGCAGTCAACGCCAGAGCTTGAAACAATTGATGATGTATCGCTTGAAGATGACCCTACATTGAAAATATCTTTACTTAGTATTGATAACTTCCCAAAAAATAAAAAAAATTAAATTCTAAGTGTTTGCAACAAGAATCAAAAAAGCTATCAAATATTTTTTAACCAAATTATTATAGTGAGATGTTATATTTAAAATCAATCAAAAATCAAGCTGAATTTATGCACAAAATATACACAAAGTGCGAATCTCTTAGGCATAGCCCTAGGTACGTTAAGGAATAATCCTCAGCGATTATCGGTTCCTCTGTCCAATTATTTAGCCATTGAGCTACGCCTAACTAAAACCAGCCCACAAAACCTCTATTTTCAGCCTATCTAGACATAAAAAGATTGTTTAGAGGGGCTGTCAGGGTAAGCTAAGACATATGAGTAAGACACAAAGTTAGCGCTTATTAGTTATTTGACTCCCTTATTTCTTAGGACTAGTCTTTTATTAGGGGTAACCTTTAGAGTTTTCCGTGCCGATGCTCAATACTTGTGAAGGGTGGGAATCTGTGATCACTCGGCATCCTGTTGTGCTACCAACCGATGCTAAGGTGCTTGACGCGATCGCCCGTTTAAGAGGGACACCTATTGGATTGAATGATAGCGATGCAGGCAGTCCCAGCCCAGAAACGAGTACAACGGCTAGTAGTTATGTTGTCATTGTTGATAATCGCAAAGTAGTCGGTCTCTTCACAGAACGGGATGTCCTACATCTGATTGGCAGAGGGGACGCCCTAGAGCAGTTAACATTACAACATTTTTTGCAGAGCCCCCCCATCACAATCAGAGAATCTGCATTAACCGACCTCGTAACGTTATTCAATTTTTTTCAAGACAATCAACTGAATCACTTGCCAATCTTGGACGATGCGGATTGCTTATCGGGGCTGATCAGCCGCGAAAGTCTACAGCAGGCTTTCAGTTTGGCACTTAATGAGCAAGCTAAATATCATCAAAACTTGCAATTAGAAATATTAGCGCACCAAAAAACAAAGGTCTTACTCCAGAAAAGTGAGCAGCGCTACGATCTGTTAGTGGCAGCCTCTCCAATTGGCATATTACAGACCAATCAAGAGGGAATTTGTACCTATGCCAATGAGCGCTATTGCGAAATTTTAGGAGTAGAGCGGAGTGAACTGATCGGTCAGCCTTGGTCTATGGGCTACCGACTGGAAGACATAGAAGACATTGTCGCAGCCTATGAACAGGGACGCCGCGAGAATCGTCCTATGTTGATCGAATATCGAGTCCAACGCCCCGATGGCTCGGAGGTGTGGGTGTATGGTCAGGCAGCTATCGAATACGACGCTGAGGGTCAAGAAGTGGGTTATGTCGGCACAATCACCGACATCAGCAATCGCAAACGCGCAGAATTTTTGTTAGAAAGCCAAAATACACTGCTAGAACGCATCGCTAAAGCAGAACCGCTGTCGGACATTTTGCACGAGCTGGTACAAACCGTTGAGTTTCACTTACCCGGTACTTTATGTTCGATCTTGCTCTGCAAAGCAGGGCATCTATACAACGCAGCAGCACCTAGTTTACCTCAGACCTATTGTGATGCAATTGAAGGGGTGCCGATTGGCGAAGGCGTTGGCTCCTGTGGCACTGCGGTCTTTCGCCGAGAGGTGGTGGTTGTTTCTGACATTGCCACAGATCCACTCTGGCAAGATTATAAACAGTTAGCATTGGCCCATCATTTGCGGGCCTGTTGGTCTGCTCCTATTGTTAGTAGCGACGGTAACGTCCTTGGTGTATTTGGCATTTATTATCAAACACAGCGAGTCCCCCAAGCGCAGGATTTAGAAAAGCTGCGACAAGCTGCCAATATCGCTGGTATTGCCATCGAACAGGCTCAGGCCATCCAAGCCTTAACCCAACTCAACCAAGATTTAGAACGTCGCGTCGCAGAACGCACAGCCGCCCTGCAAGCCAGCGAAGAACGGTGGCAATTGGCCTTGAAAGGGTCCAACGATGGGATTTGGGATTGGAATCCTCAGACCAATCAGTTGTTTGTATCTCAACGGTTGAAGGAGATGCACGGCTATGGCGACGAGGAATTGCCCAGTTCTCCAACGGATTGGATGCAGTTAGTGCATCCTGAAGATCAAGATCGCGTTCAAAATGCGATCGCCGATCATTTATCCGGCCATACTGAATTTTTTGCACTCGAATACCGTGTTCAACACAAAAATGGCACCTATATTTGGGTTTTGAACCGTGCTCAAGCCCAGTGGGATGCATCGGGTCAAGCCATTCGGATCATTGGCTCAGAATCTGACATTACCCAACGCAAAGAAGCCGAATTGGCCTTGCAAGAAAGCAAGCAATTGTATGCAACGCTGGCGGAAGCCTCCCCCATTGCCATCTGTCGGTTTGATGCACCCATGAATTGCGTGTATGTCAGCGAGCACTGGAGCGAAATGACCGGCAGACCGCTCGAATCTGCCCTCGGTCGGGGATGGATCGAAGCGATTCATCCTGATGATCGAGAAAGAATATTAGCCCCTTGGAACGATCCTGCTCAGCCCGAGTTGTTTCCCTCTTCTCTATCTATTCAAGGACTTGAGGGGAGACATTTATGTCCAGATGGCAGCATCAACTGGTTTTATGCCCAGGCTCGACCTGAATTTGATGCGCAGGGGCAAATTTGCGGTTGCATCGGCACCTTAACGGATATCACCCAACTCAAACACATCGAAGCAGAGCTAGCCGCAAGTGAGGCCAAATATAGACAGTTGGTAGAGGGAGGAAAAGATCTGATTTGGAGTCTCGATGCACAGGATCGGTTTTCCTATCTTTCACCTCAATTTAAGACCCTATTTGGCTGGGAACCCAGCGAATGGATTGGCAAACCCTCCCTTGATGTGGTGTATCCAGAGGATCGGGATTGGTTAATTGCACAAAGAGCCCTTCTGTCTATCAAGTCAGGCGATAACTATATCGAATTTCGCCATTGCCACCGAGATCGCCCCTATGTTTGGGTCAGAATAAGCAGCACTCCTGTGTTTGATGCCACAGGACAACGGGTAGGCCATCAGGGAATTTTAACCGATATTACCGACCGCAAAAATGCAGAGCTGGCCCTTCAAGACAGCGAACGCCGCTATGCGAGCTTGGCGGCAGCAGCACCTGTTGCCATTTTCCGATTTGATAAACCACTCCACTGTGTCTACGTCAACGAGCGCTGGAGCGAGATGACGAGTCGCCCTGCTGCATCAGCACTGGGCTACGGTTGGATGGAAGCCTTGCACCCTGAGGATCGGGAACAGACACTTGCACGTTGGTCGCAAGCTTATGATCAAGAGACTACTCCTGAGAGTGAATTTAGTATATCCCCCTCAGAAGGACGACACCTGCGGCCAGATGGCACGCTGAATTGGTTTTATGTGCAGATGGCAGAGGAAGTGGATGAGCAAGGGAATGTTATCAGCTACATCGGGACATTGACTGATATTACGGAACGCAAAACTGCCGAACTCGCCCTGCAAGACAGCCAAGCTCAATTCCAGCACATGACAGAAAATGTGCCTGGGATGATTTATCGCTATGTTCTAAATTCCGATGGCACCGGAAAATTCACCTACGTCAGTTCTCAGGTTCGTGAGATTTTTGAGTTGGAACCTGAAACTGCACTCCAAGATATGGTTCAGGTTTGGGCAAGAATCTACCCTGATGATCTCTCTTTGTTGAAAGATAACATTCGGATTGCGGCTGAGACGTTGTCACCGTTCAACTGTACCTATCGAATGTTGTTACCCCAAAAGGGACTGCGCTGGGTACAGAGCATATCCTATACACAAAGAATAGATAATGGCGACGTGCTGTGGGACGGAATTATTGTTGATATTAGCGATCGCAAAGCGATTGAACAAGAGCTGATTGTTAAACAAAATCACCTGCAAGCCTTACTCAATAACATTCCCCACATTGCTTGGATTAAGGACGAACAGAGTCGGTTTATTGCAGTCAATCAACCTTTTGGCGAAGCCTGTGGTGTTGCTGCAGAAAATCTGATTGGCAAGACTGACTATGATATTTGGCCTGCCGATCTGGCACAAGCCTATCGCGATGATGATTTTGAAGTTTTGCAATCTGGCCAACGCAAGGTTGTGGAAGAAAAGATTGCATTGGCAAATGGCAAAGTAGGCTGGATAGAAACAACCAAAACTCCCTTTAAAGACGCTAATGGGAATTTAGCCGGAACTGTTGGTATTGCAGCTGATGTGACTGATCGCATCCACTATGAACAACAATTGCGGGCAATATCGGAACGTCTTGAAGTCGCTATTCAATCCGCTCAAATTGGCATTTGGGAATATGACTTTGCCAATGGTCGATTATCCTGGGATGATCGCATGTTTGCTATTCATGGCATACAACCGGAAGATTTTGGTGGCACAAACCAGGACTGGGAGCAATGCGTTCACCCTGATGATTTAGAACATGCCCAAGCTGGCTTACTGGATGAAGACAACCATTTCAGGAAGGAATTTAGAATTGTTCGCCCTGATGGCAGTATCCGGCATGTTTTTTCCTCGGCCTTATTGCAGCGAGACGCACAGGGGCAACTCATCCGATGTGTGGGGGTTAATCTTGATATCACAGAGCGCAAACAGGCAGAACAACAACTCGCAGAACTATCTGATCGGTTAGAACTGGCCACACAATCCGCTCAACTTGGAATTTGGGAATGGGATGCTCAGCGCGATCGCCTCACCCTGAACGATCAAATGTTTGTTATCTATGGCCTGAACCCCGAAACCTTTGGTGGTACTTATCAAGATTGGATAGAACGGGTTCACCCCGACGATTTATCCAAAGCGCAATTTGCTTACACACCCGAGCAGACTCTCTATACGAAAGAATTTCGGATTGTGCGGCCCAATGGTCAAATTCGATATATCCTTGCCACATCTTTAACCCAACGCAACGAGCAAGGAGACCTAGTCCGCATCATTGGCAGCAATCTGGATATTAGCGATCGCAAACAAGCCGAACTTGACCTAGAACAAGAGGTCTTGCGCAGAACCACAATTTTCAATACCTCATCAGATGGCATCCATATCTTAGACAGCGAAGCCAACCTCTTAGAAGCCAACGCCAGTTTTTATCAAATGTTAGGCTACACACCAGAAGAAGCTAAACATTTCAACGTTGGCGACTGGGATGCTCAGTTAACGCGCGAAGAAGTTCAAGTAAACCTGCAAAATCTAACGCAAGATACGACTAAGATTATCAAGATAGAAACTTTGCATCGTCGCAAAGATGGCTCGAACTTTCCAGTTGAGATTTATGCATGCTCAATGGAATGGAATGGGCAAATGTTCTTCATCTCTATTGCTCGCGATATTTCAGAACGGAAGCAAGCAGAGGCTCAATTACAGCGAACCAACGAAGAACTCCTACGTGCAACGCGTTTGAAAGATGAATTTTTGGCCAACATGAGTCATGAACTCCGTACCCCACTGAATGCAATTCTGGGCACATCGGAGGGTTTGCAAGAGGGCATTTATGGGCCACTGCATGAAAGACAATCCGCCGCGCTACGGGTCATTGAACAGAGTGGATTGCACCTGCTCGACTTGATCAACGAGATTCTTGACCTCGCCAAAATTGAATCCGGCTATTTTGAGCTAGAACAGTCCTCGGTAGATGTGGAACGCCTGTGTCGGTCTAGTTTAGCGTTTGTAAAACAACAAGCCAGCCGAGGGCAGATCCAACTGCGCCTACTGCTTCCCCCAATCATGCCGAGGATCCGTGCTGACGAACGACGGTTGCGTCAGGTCTTAGTGAATCTCCTGAACAATGCCGTCAAATTTACCCCAGAAAACGGACAGGTCATCCTTGAAGTTACTCTGCTGCCATCGGATGATACCTACCACCAGCCGCGCCTGCATTTTACAGTTGCAGATACAGGAATTGGCATTGCCCCAGAAAATCTGACAAAACTGTTTCAACCGTTCATTCAAATCGATAGTGCCCTCAATCGACAATACGAAGGAACGGGCCTTGGCTTAGCATTGGTCAAACGGATCGTGGAACTGCATGGGGGACAGGTCTCTGTCACCAGTGAGTTAGGGACGGGGAGTCGTTTTGTAGTTGAGCTACCCTATGAACCGTCTGAACAAAGCGATGTTATCTCTGATCCTACACCTGCTCCGAACTTAATCGTTTTTGAGCAAGATGCATGTCCTATCGAACCGTTGATCTTACTCGCGGAAGACAATGAGGCGAATATCGGTACCTTATCCGCTTATCTTCAAGCCAAAGGTTATCGCATTCAAGTGGCTAAAACAGGCCAAGCTGCCATTGAACTCGCTCAAGCTCAAGCGCCAGATGCCATACTCATGGATATTCAAATGCCTGGGATGGATGGATTAGAAGCGATCCAACATATCCGCCAAATTCCAACACTCACTCAAGTTCCGATTATTGCCGTGACGGCCCTTGCAATGGAAGGCGATGAGGAACGATGTCTCGCTGCGGGGGCAAACCTATACATGAGTAAGCCACTCAAGCTCAAACAATTGGTTCTAACACTGGAAGAACTATTACCTCAGGTTCCTAGCGGAAAACTCACCTATTAATTGTTCAATCAATGGAGATGAATACTCGCTGCGTTGGCATCCAATCGGAATAGGGCAAACGTCCTCCCATTTCCGTCCACAAGTGTCTACCCTGTTGTCAAACTCAGCCGCGCCGATGCCCTCCTATGGCGATCGCTAGGAACAATAAGGCATAACCGATGGTTAAAACCTGTTTTGTCCCTAGCGTGATCACTTATTCAAGGTTTAGGTATTTTTCGACAGTTTAGAAACCGCTACCAATCCAGGATTGCAGGTTGCTATATTTAGCCGAGTCGATACGAGTGCCGCTATTGTAGCTGCCGCTGCCTGCGCCATTCGTATGCACCCCAAATACATAGCGGCCACTGACACCACCACTCGGGGTGTAGAACCGATAGACGCTACTACCACTTTGTCCTGGTGCAGTATCAATTTGATAAGACAACCGTTGCGAGGTGGAGCTTGAGATTGGGCCGTAGTGGTAGTACAGATTCAGACCACCCTTATCTCCCGGATACCCTCCCAGGTTACCTGTCACACCATTAATAGTAGGGAAGTATCCATAGCCGAACCAGCCTGTGGTATTCCCAATCGTGCGATCTAGCGTGACCAGTGCAAAGTCATAGTTTGGATTTTGGGAACTTGTCCATCCTGTATAGGTGCGCAGGTAGGTCGCAAAGGCCGAACCGTATGGCTTGTAAGAGCCACTCAGCCCAGGAATCACTTCCACTTTTGTCGCCCAGCCCCCATCTGCACTGCTATGAATACAATGGCCTGCGGTCAACACATACTTGGCTGCAATTAACCCACCAGAGCAGCTATAGACTTTACCGTTGGGGAAGGTCATGTACAGCTTGGTCATCATCCGCCATGGAGTGGAGGTGGTACTGGTAATCAAAATACGATCATCGGTACCAATTACACTGCGCGAACCTGGTTTGGCCTTAGGTTCTTTTTGATCCGCAGCGTTGAATCCAGAATTACCAGGCGCAAAAGTTTGGCCTAACGCAGCCCGACCTTTGGGCAGAGAGACGGTTTTAACCGTTTTAGTTTTGAGGTTAAAGCCAATCTCGCGTTGAATACCTGAACGAACATTCGATTTGCTCAGTTTCGGTTGAGGCGCAGGCGGAACATCCAGGAGTTTGGGGTCAAGTTTGGCACGGCCATCAGACTTGGCTAAGGTTTTATCGGGATAACTCAAGCTTCCTTGCCCTGCGAAGGATGGGATATGGGTCAGGAAGGGAGCAACTGTAACAAGTAAACCAGCAGAGAGTGCGAAGAAACGAACCGATTGCTTTGACATGATTGCTGAAGTCCTTGGAAGTGAGCTTGAACTGTTCATGAATTCATCATCGCTAGACTTCGTCAATTGCTAAGTGACGTATAACCGCTAGAGCTTGTGATTGTTCCGTGGCAGAGTAGTGATCTCGATAACATGCTGCCTGGGAACATTCAGGTATGGCCAAAACTCAGACCCGACAAGGCATGTTCAATTGCTGTTTTTTCCTAACCGACAAACTGACGCAGCAATCGCCTAAGGTTGAGCGCAGTAAGGCTGGCGATGGCGCTCTATGGAGATTATCTACACTTGGGGTTGCAAAACTTTGTAAAATCTGAATAGGACTCGTCGGAGCTCACCCTGGCTTTATCAAACGATCTCGTCTTGCCAAGTTAAAGTTGCCTTCTATTGATACCTGTAGCCCAAATACATATGAACAGTCCCTTTCTTGAGCGTCTTCATAGCCCTGAGCGTCCGGTCATTGTGTTTGATGGCGCTATGGGTACCAATATTCAGTCCCAAAACTTAACGGCAGCGGACTTTGGGGGGCCAGAATATGAAGGCTGCAATGAGTATTTGGTCTATACCAAACCAGAGGCGATCGCCAAAGTGCATCGCGATTTCCTCGCTGCCGGAGCCGATGTTATCGAAACCGATACGTTCGGCAGTACCCCTTTGGTTTTGGCGGAATACGGCCTGCAAGATCATGCGTATGACCTCAGCAAAGCGGCTGCCGAACTCGCCAAAAGTTGTGCTGCTGAGTTTTCAACCCCCGAAAAACCGCGTTTCGTTGCGGGGTCGATAGGGCCAGGAACCAAACTACCCACCCTGGGCCATGTAGACTACGACACTCTTTTGGCTTCTTTCAAAATTCAAGCTGAAGGGCTTTTTGATGGTGGTGTTGATCTATTCATCATCGAAACCTGTCAGGATGTACTGCAAATTAAGTCCGCCCTCAATGCGGTTGAAGCCATCTTTGCCCAAAAAGGCGAACGGCGACCGCTGATGGTATCTGTGACGATGGAAATCCAAGGCACGATGCTCGTGGGGACAGATATTAGCGGTGTTCTTTCGATTTTAGAACCCTATCCTATAGACATCCTGGGGCTGAACTGCGCAACAGGGCCAGACCGGATGGCGGAGCACGTTAAATATTTGACCGACAACGCTCCCTTTGTGGTGTCTTGCATTCCCAACGCAGGACTGCCAGAAAATGTCGGTGGACACGCTCACTACAAGTTGACACCGATGGAGTTACAAATGGCGCTCCATCGCTTTGTGGAAGATTGGGGTGTTCAAGTCGTGGGTGGCTGCTGCGGTACGCGCCCTAACCACATCCAAGCCCTTGCGGAACTCGCAACGAAACTGACGCCAAAAGAACGCCACATCCGGAGATCGCTAGAGCCAGGACAAAGCGGACGCGATCGCTTCAGTTACACTCCTTCCTCGGCTTCTATCTACGCGGCCCAACCCTATGAGCAAGATAATTCTTTCTTGATTGTGGGCGAACGACTGAACGCCAGTGGCTCCAAGAAGGTGCGCGAACTGCTCAATGTCGACGACTGGGATGGCCTAATGGCGATCGCCAAGGCCCAGGTGAAGGAAGGGGCACATGTACTCGATGTGAACGTGGACTACGTAGGACGCGACGGTGAACGCGACATGCGCGAACTCGCCTCACGTTTGGTCACTAACATTACCCTGCCCCTGATGCTCGACTCCACCGAGTGGCAAAAAATGGAAGCGGGTCTAAAAGTAGCAGGCGGCAAATGTATCCTCAACTCCACCAACTACGAAGACGGCGACGAGCGCTTCTTTAAGATACTGGAACTGGCTAAAACCTATGGTGCAGGCGTTGTAATCGGCACCATCGACGAAGAAGGGATGGCCCGTACCGCTGAGAAGAAGTTTCAGATTGCTCAACGGGCCTACCGCGATGCCTTGGAATATGGCATTCCGCCCCACGAGTTATTCTTTGACACCTTAGCTTTGCCGATTTCCACGGGGATTGAAGAAGACCGCGAAAATGGCAAAGCGACTATCGAATCTATTCGGATGATTCGAGAGAATTTGCCAGGATGCCATTTCATGTTGGGGGTCTCCAATATTTCCTTTGGCCTTAGCCCTGCGGCTCGGATTACCCTCAACTCCATGTTCCTGCACGAAGCGATGCAAGTGGGCATGGATGGGGCGATCGTCTCCGCTGCTAAAATTTTGCCCCTGGCCAAAATCGACCCCGAACACCAAGAGGTCTGTCGCGATTTAATTTATGATCGCCGTCGCTTTGACGAGAACGGCATTTGTATTTACGACCCCCTAACAAAACTCACCGAACTCTTTGCTGGGGTTAGTGCGAAGGATGCCCGTGCAGGCAGCTCCCTGGCCGATCTGCCCATCGAAGAGCGACTGAAACAACACATCATCGACGGGGAACGCATTGGCCTAGAAGACGCGCTCAAAATTGCCCTGGAATCCTATGCGCCACTGCACATCATCAACACCTTCCTCCTGGATGGGATGAAAGTGGTGGGCGAACTCTTCGGTTCAGGACAGATGCAATTGCCTTTTGTATTGCAGTCTGCCGAAACCATGAAGACGGCGGTGGCGTTCCTAGAACCCTTCATGGAAAAAGTAGAAGGCGAAGCTGCATCCTCTGGTAAGGGCAAGTTCTTGATTGCAACGGTTAAAGGCGATGTCCATGATATTGGCAAGAACTTAGTAGATATCATCTTGACCAACAACGGTTACAAGGTGATCAACTTGGGCATTAAACAGCCCGTGGATGCCATCATTGATGCCTACAACGAACACAAGCCCGACTGTATTGCCATGAGTGGTTTGTTGGTGAAGTCCACTGCTTTCATGAAAGAAAACTTAGAAGTATTCAACGAAAAAGGAATTACGGTTCCTGTAATCCTGGGCGGTGCAGCGCTTACGCCGAAGTTTGTCTACGAGGATTGCCAAAATGCCTATAAGGGGCAGGTGATCTATGGCAAGGATGCGTTTGCCGACCTCACGTTTATGGATCGCTTGATGCCCGCCAAGTCTGATAGTAAGTGGTCGGATGAGGAAGGTTTTCTGGCAGAGTTAGCGCAATTTAACCAGAAGGGTCGCAATGCGATCGCCCAAGCTGAAGGTGAACTCAATGGCGGTACGCCAGCAGCAAAGGACAAGCCTACCGAACCCATCGAAATCGATACGCGGCGTTCAGAGGCTGTCGCTTTGGATATTCCACGCCCTGTTCCACCGTTTTGGGGCACCCAAATTCTGAAACCAGAGGATTTTTCGTTTGAGGAATTATTCTGGCATTTAGACTTACAAGCGCTGATTGTGGGGCAGTGGCAATTCCGCAAACCGCAAGATCAATCGAAGGAAGCATACGATGCGTTCCTGGCGGAGAAGGTTTATCCACTACTAGAAGAGTGGAAGCAGCGCATTGTTACGGAGAAGTTGTTAGAACCGACGCTGGTCTATGGTTACTTCCCTTGCGCTTCCGAAGAGAATTCTGTTCATATTTACGACCCAGATGCGATCGCCCAAGGGTTAACACCCCAAACGGCAACGCCACTGGTCACTTGGACTTTCCCGCGTCAGAAGTCGTTGCGGCGGTTGTGCATCGCTGATTTCTTTAGACCAGTCACAGAAAATCAGTTTGATGTGTTCCCGATGCAGGCGGTTACAGTGGGGCAGGTTGCGACTGAGTTTGCTCAACGCCTATTTGCGGATGATTCCTACACGAACTATTTGTATTACCACGGCATGGCGGTGCAAGTTGCAGAAGCGATGGCTGAATGGTGCCATGCTCGCATCCGACGGGAGTTAGGCTATGGCGACCAAGAACCGGACAACATTCGGGATATGTTGGCGCAGCGCTATCAAGGGTCGCGCTATAGCTTCGGCTATCCAGCTTGCCCCAATGTAACGGATCAGGTCAAACAGTTGGAACTGTTAGGCGCAGACCGCATTGGCATGTCGATGGACGAAAGCGAACAGTTATATCCTGAACAATCAACCACGGCGATTATTACCTATCATCCAGTGGCGAAGTACTTTAGTGCTTAGAGAAGCTTAATACTGTGAGCCTAGCGATTGAATTTCTAAAGAAGTTTGCTGCTCAAATTGCAGAGCTCTCAGATACTGCATTTAAATCCGTCAGCTCTGAATCAAGTCAAACTAGGGATGAAAAGGAAAAATTAGATATTGACGATTTTGACAATGAAGATCACAATAGAAAAAGTCAAGAAAATAGCAGAAAATTGTTTCTAGAATATGACGAAAAGCGGAAAAGGATTTCAGACAAATGGAAACGTTACTAGTCCTAGACATTTTGTTTACTTAGATCGCAACCGTCTTTTCTCATATACGGCTCAAATCGCAGATGGACTCCCCCAAGTAAGAAGGTTTCTAGATGAAGTTGCACAAACTAAAGTTGATACTCCCCCTGAATATTCCAGAGAATTAACTAAATCCGAAACAATTAATGGAAATGCAGAAGGCTCTCTAGGAATTGCTAAAGTTGCAGCACAAAAAACATCAAACAGAGCTGACAAGAAACATAAAAAATGGAGTGAGCCAACCAGTATTTATAACTCTCTTCAATTTTTATTAGAAGAAAAAATAGAGCATGATAATTTATACATTGCACTTGAAAAAGATCTGCTTAACTTAGGATTACTAAAGTCGATCAGCTCTATTGAAGAAGCAAAAGAACATTCTGGCTTGATAAAGATCACAGGCTTTTCTAGATTTGTGGATTGGATTTCTATTGGCAATCTCTTCAAAGAAAATTCTCTATCACAACTTGTTTGTGCAGGAATGATGGCAAATGAAGCTAGTGAGTCTGAAATTTTAGCTGCAAGCATTGGAATGCAAGCCATGGGCAATATAATGAAAATTGTAGAGGTTCTTGCTTTTGACGGAATCACTATAAGTATTAATTCCCATGACATCAATGCAGTATCTAGTCTTAACCCAGAACATTTATATGTAACTAGAGAACAGCTTAGAGTTGGATATTTAATGTCTAATAATCCAGAATTAACCTTAATTGGATTTGTGCCAAAAAGAACCGATAGAAATATTCAATTCCCAGGCATTGCAGAACAATTTAACATCCGTGATCTTCTTTCAAATCTTTTAGGGGAGGTTGACCTTGCAATCGACCCACTTGCAATTTATGGGTAATAATTAGCTAAGGTCTCCTATTATGTGGCCACATTACAATATCTTTACCAACGGATTAACAACAATATAAGCACACAAAAATTCATTGAGTTCCATCAGTTCAATAAGCTTAGATAGACTAAATCCGGCTTGGCTAGCCTCTTGATTCAGATTTGAGCATTCTGATCGTTCTGCAAGCATTGAAACAGGAAACCTTCTCGAAAAACATTGCCGAAAAGAAATTGTCATCGTTCTCGACTCTGTTCATTTCATTTTTCTCGAAATTTATGATGGACAGTTAGTTCGGTACCAGCAAACACCTAAAAGCTGTTAGAACTACCTTCAAGTGCTGCTGTGCCAGACGTAGGAGCACGCATTGTCTCAACCGATAACTTAGGCGTTTCAGTATAGACCGAACTGAGCAATACTTCCAAAACCCCCGCTTGTCGCGCTTCTGCGATCGCCTCATGGGTAATCAACTCACCCAAATTGAGAATCACCTCATCCTGAGTGTTCAGAATCACACGCGTCACAGGCCGACCTAACGCCCCTTTAATTCGCTTATCTTCTAACGCACGAGCACTGTGTTCTTGCAGTTCATTGGTTTTCACCTTAACCTGTGACCATAAACGGGATAGCCCTGATTGAACCTGTTCCCCTTGTTCTTGAGCAATCACAGCCAGGCGATCGCCAGTACTAGAAACAACAGAACGACTGCGCTGCTTCACTGCATCCTCAGCCGACAACCCCACAGAAGACAGCAAAGCCGCTTCCTTTTGGTAAAGCTTCGCCCGTTCAATCACCTGCGTCGTCACAATCTGCCCTGGCGCAGCAACGATCAAATTATCATTGGTGCGAACTAGAAACTGAGCGCGCCGCCCCCGAGTTTCCTCCACCGAAAACCGAGCCGCCGCAGTCTCCACATCCTGCGACACCTTCTGGGGCACACTTCCACCCGTCGCCCGATAAAGCTCGTCTAACACACCATGATACTGAGCAGAACGAGCAATATAATCCGTGACAATTTGCCCCTCAAACACAAGATATCCGCCACTGGCGAGAGAAATTGACCGCAATGCCCGCTTACCAATTACGAACTCCTGTTGCTCTTCAGGAGTAATCACAGCATTGGTAAAAGTCGATGCAGCACTTCTACGAAGGTTTTGTAGCGTACCCTCTGCACCAGAAGATGCATGCTGAAACTGAGTGTGAGCAGCTTGACCTAAATTCTGAAGCTTATCGTTTGCAAGTTGGGAAACTTCCTGTACTTTTTCGCTAATAGCTTCTCTCGATTGCTGAGTTCTTTCATTGGCAGCCGAACCGAGTTCTTGAATCCTTTCACCTGTCGCCTGTACCGTGTCCTGTACATTACTCCCAACAGCATGCATCGTGCCCTTGATGCCACCTACTTGTTCTTGCATCAACTGTGCAGTTTGAGATGGAACGAACGCAACATCGAGACCAATCTTTAGCGTTTGAGGCGCAGGTACAAAGGAACGACCAGAATACACATCCGCAAAGAGACCACCGGAAGCTTCATACCCTTCCACTTGCCCCGTACGCTCATCAAAATAAAGGTCAACAAGTACTCCCAGATCTTGACCATCCGTGGTCAAAATCCGCGTCCCTTTCATAATATTGTTCTGACCTAAGATAGAAACAACTGTGGGGAAGTTTCTAGCTCCTACTATGGCATCCTTCGAGGAAATAACCACTGCATCAGCACCGACAGCTTGAACTTGGTCAAATGGAACAATGAGCGCATCCCTAAACCATCCTGGCTCTTCAACCAAAAATCCCAGCAAGCGATTCGTATTTTGATCGAAAATAAGATCCCGAACCTTTTCTAGTTTCTCGCCAGTGTCATAAGAGACAATGGACTTCCCGAGTACATCCTTTCCCTTCCGCATTACCAAACCTCTTCTTAAATCGCCTCATCAGTGTTTACAATAATGCTAGAGCTAGCACTAAAAGCCCCTAGTTTATACCCTTGAGAAAAGGGCCTTGCCTCTCTGCCAAAACCTGTCACCACATTGATATAGCCAAGATATTCCAAGCCGACAGCTGCTGCTACGGCAACGATCACTGTCAGCAAAACACTTCCATACAAACCACTATTAGACTGCTTCCCAATTAATCTCGGCATTGTCTTATTTCAGCTCCAAAACTTTGAGAACTCTAGAGAAGAAGGTAGGTGATAGAAACTCTGTCTTAGAAAAGGCAGCATCGTCTTTATATCCAAATCAGAGTCAATACTTTAATATTGCAAATTTAGAGCAGTCAGTTTAAGTCGTAAAATTTCTACAAGAAACAAATTAAGCCATAAAACAAATAATAAAATCAGTTTCTTATCCCTCTACCACAAGCCTATTACTAGCTTGACGTATCTCAAGATTCAACTTTTCATTCTGACACCTTAAAAACCTAGTCAAAGACCGCAATTAATGCGGTCTTTTTTAGATCGTTAGAGAACGTCCGAAAATCCTAAGTGGATAGTGACAATACTCTAGTCCACGGCCTTTTTAACTTCATCCTTTACATCTTCAACACCGTGGCGAGCGCTAGATTCGGCCTGCTTTGCTTGGCCTTCAGTCTTTGCTTGAGGATCACCTGTAACGTTCCCTACGGCTTCCTGAATTTTACCTTCAACATTTTTAGCAGTTGCCTTAATTCTATCGTCAGTGCTCATTTTTGATTCTCCGTCAATAAAGTTAAGCTGTAACAATTACAATCAGCTTGTAATATCTATAATTTAGCTTTGTCATAGCTAATCCACCTCTTCTAGAGGAACGATTTTTTGGTCTGTATATAGAAAGAGAGCTTCAGCAACAGCTAGCCAAGTTTTGTACTATCAAATTCCTCAAAGACTTTCGAGTTTTCTCTTTAAAAAGAGAACGGAGCAACCTTGTTGCTCCGTTTCAACATAAAATTATTACTAAATGCTTGAAGCTCTCTTTAGCTATCCGAGGCTGCACTAACAGATTCTATCTTTGTAGGCTACATTTAGATTCTAGCTCAGAATCCTAGTATCTACGGAGTTCCTAAGCCAGGTGTATCCGATTCCTTAACTTCAGGAACAATATCTGGCTTTTCTTTATCTTCCCACCCTAGGGGTCGCTTAGAGTTGTACCAAGCAATCGAACCCAAAATGGTAGCTGCTGCAAAACCTACTACCAACACTAGGGGAAGGAGTAGTCCAGCAAACGTATTAGTACTTTCGGCAGTAGCCGTTGCAGCAATCATATAAAGCATTAGCACAATCTCCATTAACCTTTCAAACGTTAATTTAGGACAGCCCCAAAGGCTATCTCTGATTCAATGCAGTACAGCAGCGCCTACAATGCTCATCCCAGAGCACAAACCCAGCGCTACTGATACATCCGTTACAACAGGAATTTATTAAGCCGGAACCGCTGCTTTGGCATTCACGGCAGATACTTGTTCGTTAGGATGAAGTGCCTCGCCTTCTAGGAAAGAGCGCATCATCCAGGCCATTTGTTCATGCTCTTCCATCAGACCTGTCAAAAAGTCTGCGGTGCCTTCATCATGAAATTCATCACTACAGCTATCGATATGCTCGCGTAAATTTCGAATGATCTGCTCATGGTCAGACACTAGGCGGGCAACCATATCTGTAGCGCGGGGCAGATCGCCAGCATGTTCTTGCAAAGAAGTTAAATTCAAGAACTCAGCCATTGTTCCTGCGGGATACCCACCTAAGGTCCGAACCCGTTCGGCGATCGCATCAATACTTTGAGTTAGAGCTTCATAGTGTTCTTCCCACAGCTTATGAAGCGTTCTAAATTGTGGGCCTACAACATCCCAGTGATACTTCTTAGTTTTAACAAGCAAAAGATAGGCATCTGATAGATCTCGATTAAGCAACTCGATTACACCTAATCTTTCTTCCTCTGTCAGCCCTATGTTGACGCTAATCATTATTTTCGTCCTCAGTTTCGGTGTCAAATATAGTCTGCTACTTTACCTATTCAAGTGGGTCTACCTTTTTTTTACATCCCTCTAAAAGGCAGCATCTCCTTAACTAGATTTCTACCCAATTGGAGAGGTTACATAGAGTCCAAAATTTATGAGGACTGAATAACGAACTTTTTTACATTTTTAATTCCCAAAAATAGCAAAACTATTTTTGGGCACAATTCACTTCTACTTTATGCCTAAAATCTATGGCACAAATACAGAAATCCCTTTAGGGAGAATACGAAAATGAGCAGGCGTTTTAGTGGTTATTTCGCCATCTGTGTTAATGGAGCGAGGACTACGGGTATAAATGTAAAACTCCTTACCCCGCCATGCATGTACCCAGTCGGCTGAAGCATGTTGGCCAGTGCGCAGGGCTGGCAATAGCGTTAACATCTGCCACCAATGCTGCATGTTTAGACTATATAAATCTAGCCGTTCATCATCAATGGCTGCATCTTCAGCAACTGTCATCCCACCGCCATAAAATCGACCATTACCAACGGCAATTTGCACCGTTTTGACTGTCTCAGAGCGACCATTCATCTTAATTTCAGCCTGAAACGGTCTACTGCGACGTAATGCATCCAGCGCTGTAATTGCATAGGCCATTACACCCCAGCGCCGCTTCACATCTTTCGTGAGATTTCGCGTTATTTGAACACTTAATCCTAAACTAGCAACATTAAAAAAATACTGGCCGTTGACCCATCCCAAATCAATGGCATGGGTTTTGCCATTGGCGATCGCCTGCGCTGCTGCATTAAGCTCCGTGGGAATGTTTAGGGTTCGCGCTAGATCGTTTGCAGTTCCCATCGGTAATATGCCGAGCGGTAGACGGGTTTCCACCAATGCGGCGATCGCCGCATTGAGTGTCCCGTCACCGCCACCAATTACAACACAACTGACTTCATTGCAGTGCTGGCGAATGACATCTCCTAAATGTTGAGAGGCTTGAATTGGAACTTCAAATACATCTATGCCCAGCTGTTCAAGGACAGCAGATGCTGCCTGGGCTTGTGTCTGCCCCTGTCGAGAATGCCGATTCACTAACAGTAATGCACGTTGTGTCATGGTCACTGATCTGCTACTTATCCGCCGACTGTTGTACCCAAACCGAGACAGAACCACCACGGCAACGAAACTCACCCCAGCCTTCTGCATTCGTGACCACAGGTTCATCAATATGCTTGGTCAGATCAATGTAGGTACAATTGGGATGTCCGATTTCCATAGATTTACATCCATCATCCCCATTACTAAGCACCACAGCCACACCCCCAGGATGCTCTTCTGTGCCTAAGCGAGTCCAGCCAATGGTATTGGCATGATCGAAATAATCATACTGCTCGCCATAGGCATAGGTTTGTCGCGCAAACAGGAAGCGATCCAGTAGCCACTTGTGCTTACTGAGCCAGATTTCGTATTCGTCTCCGTCATTGCCGACATCTTGATAATGGCTACCATAATAATCTGCATAGAAAACGCAAGGATAACCTTCCCGTCTTAGAAGAATTAGGGCATAGGCCAACGGCTTAAACCAAGCTTCCACAACCGATTCCAAAGACTGCAAAGGCTGAGAATCGTGGTTGTCCACTAGCGTAACTGCCAAACTAGGCTGATGCTGCACCAACGTATTATCAAAAATTTGCCGTAAATCGTAACCATTCCCTGCTTGGCTAGCGACGTGGAAGTTATAGTGCAGTGGGGCATCAAATAACGTGATTTTACCGTTCGTGGTTTCAATAAAGGAATGCAACGCTTCAACGTCATAGGACCAATATTCCCCGACCGCGAAGATATCGCGTTGCGCATAGTGGCTAACGTGATCTAACCACTCTTTAAAGAAATCTGCTTTCACATGCTTGACGGCATCAAATCGAAACCCATCCACACCTGTGGTATCGACATACCATTCTCCCCAGTACTTCAACTCTCCCACAACTTCAGGGTGGGACATATCCAAATCACACCCCATGAGGTAGTCGAAATTACCCTTCTCTAAATCAACATTGTGATCAAATTGCTTCCCTTTAAGTAAGTAAATGGCATCTTCGCCTTCGTTATAAGCGTTGTAGTCAATGGCATCAAAATGCCACCAATGCCATTTCATACTGGAGTACTTATCATCCCGACCTGGGAAAGTAAAATGCGTCCAAGCTTTAATCGTTTGATAATCGCCAACAGCCTCATGGCGATTTTCTGGATGGAGTGGTGTTGCTTCTACTTCCTCTGTTTCGTCAGCGCCTAATTTATGGTTAAACACAACATCGGCATACACTCGAATTCCAGCCGATTTAGCAGCTTCAATGGCGTTGATATATTCCTCTTTTGTGCCATATTTTGTGCGCACAGAACCTTTTTGATCAAACTCTCCGAGATCAAACAGATCGTACACACCGTAGCCAACATCCATTCCACCTCCAGTCCCTTTGTAGGCAGGCGGGAGCCATACAGATGTAACACCTACTTTTGCAAGATCTGCGGCTGACTTTGCGAACTGGTTCCATAAAGTACCATCCTCAGGTAGATACCAGTGGAAGTACTGCATCATCACTCCATTTGTCTCGGTCACGATCGGTATCTCCTAAAATCGGCAGACGCTTTATCCTGCCTTAGACGGTAATCGTATCGAAAAGATGATTTAACCACATCTACCAAATAATCCGATCAGCCTCTATCAATTGATAGAGGAATGACCACAGAAATGACGTTGATGATTGAAATCTTCATGCACACATTCATCTTAAGTAAGGTATTAACTTTTTTCGAAATAAAAAAGTAAGCGTAGAATATTAATACAACCTAGATTTCACAGTGTCTATTGTCTCAAATCAAAAGGTTTCAGTTGTTTGAATACTATGTCTACAGATAGATATTCCATGCTTTGTTGAATGATTAATGAGCATGGAATCAGGGCATCCTAATCATAAAATCTTAAACCTCTATGGTTGACTCTATCGCTGCTTCAACGTTAACAGGTGTCTCACGGGCAATGATCCGTCGTGTGCCTACGGTGGAGCCTAAAGCTGCAGTTACAGCGGCGATCGCACTTCTTGGGCAGCGCAATGCCAAAGACCAGTGCAGTTGTGTGTTAGCCGTAGAGGACGGCCATATCCAGGGAATGCTGACGCAGGGAGATGCACTGCGTCTCATGACTCAAGGCATGTCTTTGGTTGGCCTAGAGATGCAAGCGGTGATGACTACACCGGTCGTCAGCCTACGGGAGTCAGAATTTACTGACTTACGTGTTGCGCTAGGCTTATTGCAGCAACACCAAATTCGGCATTTGCCCATCCTGGACGATCAAGATTGTCTGGTTGGGCTTATAACGCATGAGAGCCTCATGCAGGTTCTTTATCCGGAATTTCTCTGTGCCACATTACAGCAGGATCCAACACAATCGTTAGATCTGCCTGGGGAACCGACGCTGGCCCCACCCGCTGCCACAGATCCACCCCCCGTTGCTGCTGTATTGGCCCCTTCTGTGCAGATCAAGAGCCAGTCAGAACGGGAGCGCTTAGTGGCTCAAATTGCCATGCAAATTCGCGCTTCGCTGAGCCTACAAACGATCTTGGATACAACCGTCGACCAAGTACGACGAGTCCTCCATTGCGATCGCGTTAATGTTTGGAAATTTGAGGATGGCTGGGAACGTGTTGTCGTTGCTGAATCGACCGACTCGGATATATCGCTGATTGGCGAACGGGTCAATGATTCGAGCTTTAGTCAAGCGCAAGTGGATCAGTATCAGCAAGGGGCAATGCGGATTATCGTAGATGTCCATACTGCCGAGATGACAGACTGCCACAAGGAGTTGCTAAACCGCCTACAAACTCGCTCTAAAATCATGGTTCCCCTCCTTTGCGACGGAACATTGTGGGGGTTTCTGAATGTGACCGAAAGCCAATATCCGCGCAACTGGCAGCCAGAAGAGACGGACTTATTGGAAGCATTATCGGTTCATTTATCCATTGCGCTGCACCAAGCCATCAACCATGAACATCTACAAGCAGAGCTAACAGCAAGACAACAAGCAGAAGCAAGATTAGAGATCAAAAATCAACTTCTCGCCAAAATTGCCAATGACGAGCCGCTCTCTGATATTCTCAACACTTTAATTGCCTCGATTGAACAGCGGCTACCCGGAGCATATTGCTCCGTCTTACTGCTAGATGACGACAACCGCATGCGATATGCTGCCGCACCTAACCTACCTGTAGGGTACCTTCAGGCATCGAATGGAGTGGAGGCGGGAGAAGGAGTAGGCTCTTGCGGTACAGCCATTTATCGTCGCGCCACTGTTATAGTTGCCGATATTGCTTCAGATCGCTTATGGGAAGTGTATAAAGATTTTGCGCTTCACTATGGCCTACGTGCCTGTTGGTCTATCCCTATCGTCGCCAGTAACGATCAGGTGCTTGGAACCTTCGCGATTTATTTTCGAGAACCCAAACAGCCGCAGCCACAAGAGCTAGAGCTCATCGAGAGCATGGTCGATTTGGCAGGAATTGCAATTGAGCGTCATCGATTTGAGAAAGCACTCAACCAGAGCGAAGCGCGATGGCAGTTTGCCTTAGAAGGGGCAGGTGACGGCATTTGGGATTGGAATCTACAGGACAACACGGTCTTCTTTTCGCGGCAATGGAAAGCAATATTAGGTCTTGCAGAAGAAGACGAGGTCAATAGCCGCACAGCCTGGGAAAGCAGAATTCATCCAGATGATCGAGACCCATGCAACACGCGTATTCAAGGTTATTTGCAAGGTGAAACTGCAACCTACCAGAATGAACACCGGATTCAATGCAAAGACGGCAGCTACAAATGGGTGCTTGATCGCGGCACTGTAATGGAATGGAGCGCCGATGGTGCACCCCAGCGCATGATTGGTATTTATACCGACATTAGCGATCGCAAAGCAGCAGAGACCATCCTGCGCAAAAGCGAAGCCACCCTACAGGAAACCCAGGAGATTTGCCACCTCGGAAGCTGGGAAATGGAACTTCCCAGCCAAACGATTACATGGTCGCAAGAGCTATTCCGCATGTTCAGATGCGACCCCAACCAAGCTGCTCCTTCTTTTGCTGAGATTCTGCAAAAATTGCATCCCGATGATCGCCAGCATTTAGAAGAGTGCATTGCAATGGCCATCACTGAAGGCAAGCCTTAGAAGCTGTCTGTAAAGAAGATTTAAGAAGTACGAGACCACTTTCGTTGCTGCCCAGTGAGTGTTCTCAGCATCAGGCGAATCGCCGCAGCATAAACCATTCCCTCATGCTGGTCTGGCAGTTCCTCAAAGTCTCGACA
>DATNQK010000783.1:0-2939 GCA_036704065.1 Stenomitos sp. | reverse complement strand
ATATTTACCGAATTATATTTTCATATATAAGGGGCAATATCTAACACTGGTTATTCATAATTCATTTTATTTTTTGTTTTTAAATATCATCTCCTCCTAAAAAATTGCTGGACTGTATAAGAAATACAATTTGTCTCAAGCGCTACTCGTATCGCACCGAAGAAAGCTATGCTCTTCATTCCATCTTATTTCTCTACAAACACGTTCTTCTACAAGAACTAACTCTGATCTAACGGTAAATTTCAACCATCCGATCTTGTGGATTAATTAACTAGCCCAAGCACAAACCGCTGGAGAAATATTCCTACATCTTGTGTTGCAGTGTTTTTAGGCGATCAATTTTTGATCGCTTTATTTCTCCCCAACGGGATGCTCCCATGTAAATTGCTGAATCATCGACCTTAATGTCGTCCTCTCCACAGGCGAAAGACCTTGAGGATCAAAACGGTAACGGTAATGTAAATCAATGATCTGATTCAGACTTACCACTTGAGACTCAGATAACTTCTGCCTGAGTCGAAGCATCCATTGCCGCACCGTTTCAGAAGGTTGTCGCGCAAGTCCCCGCTCAGCCAAGCGTTGCTCTAGAATATAGAACTCCGAGTCTAGCCCAGTGGGGAGAGAGTCTTGGTCAAGTTGTGCTGCATTGATCAAAGCCCCTTTGCGTCGAGGTTTTCGTCGAAGGCCGTTTCTGCGTCGTAATACGCGCCATACAAAAAAGATCGAAGCAAAGATAATGGCAAGCCCTGACGCAAGAATAAGGACTGGCCCTAATAAAGCATCTAAAGGCTTAGGCAGTTGGGAAAGCAGTTTATCTTTAGTCTCTGAAACTCTCTGCGGAACCTCTTGGAGTGCTTTACTCAACGAACTCCACCATTGCGAGAACTCCTTTGTAAAGGATGTCTGGATCGGCTTAGAACTTGCCTGATTCTTTTTGATGCCAGCATCAGGCAGGGGTGAACTGGACTGAGATGAGGTGGCATTGTTCTCACCAGTTCGCGGGAACGGACGGGTAGCCGTTCTTTCCAATGACCTACCCTGGCCTTTCTCAGATTGCCTTTGTCCAGAATTTATAGCGGTTTCACCTGGCTGCTGCTGCGAAAAGGCAGATATGTTGCTATTACCCAGTCCCCTTTCCTCTGCCCTTTGGCCCCGTCCTTCCGCTGGGCCAGAACTGTCTGCTGGCGTCGTATCAATGCTGCGCCAAGCACCACCCACATAGGCCATTGTCCAAGCATGGGCATTGCGAGCACGGACTACATATTGCTGTTCGGTAGGACTATATTCATCAACCAGATAACCCACGGTATAGCGTGCTGGAATGCCTGCAGCCCGAAGCAATAACGTTGTTGCCGAGGCAAAATATTCACAATGGCCAGCCCGATTGGTTTGGAAAAAGGACGATAAAGAAGATTCACCGTTCTGCGACTGAGGCAGTTGCAGTGAATAACGAAAATTGTTTTGGAAAAAAGCTGCAATTGTCGCGACAATCTCTTGATCTGATTTCCCCTCAAGATTGAGCGATCGCAAAATGCGCTGTATGGTTGCTTGCTCCTGAAGTGGAATCTCGCGATCCATTGGGGAAGGAAAACCGTCTCTCGATTGTGTTGGATCGAACTGAACCGTATAAGCCACAGCACCTGGTTGCCCTTGCACTGCAACGGTACCGTACTGATTGACCTGCATGGATGCAACAGGCAATCCATCGATTGAAGAAGTGCCCACAGGAAGTTTTAATACACCTTCTCCCGAAGAAAGCTGAGTGGAGATCCGCAACGAGTAGTTTTGAGAAGTTTGAGGGCCAAGAATCCAACGCTGGTTGGAGGAAGACTGGGCCGTGGTAAAGCGAGAATCGGCTGCATCCCAAACACCTGAACGGTAAGCATTATAGGTTGCCTCACGGATGTATAAGGGCGCTGCTGAAGCGAAACGATTATTTGCTGACGAAGGATTTGGATCGACTCGAAACAAGATCGCATCCGATAGCTGAAGTCTTCCGCTCTGACCAATTTGTGTCCAACTTTGTTGCGGATTTGCGGCTCCCTCTCCTTGCTGAATGAGCTGATCTACCCCCTGCGCACCAATTATTCTTGTGCCGTTAGTTCCACCAGTAGATTGGTTATCCCCTTGTCCAGACGATGCTGCATTGATGCTGGCATTTCCGATGAGCGATGCGCCAGAACTTTGTAAAGAGTTAACACTCCTCCCCTGGGGTGCCCCCTGAGAGGGGTTTGTATTCGGCAATGATGCAACAGTTGTATTGCTACCAGAGCGGGGATTCACCTCAGGGGATTGTTGGGACGTTCCAGTTGCGCTCTTGCTTGCTTGGCTTTCCTGTTGGGGTATTGCCTGAGTTTGAGGCGATGGACTGCTGCTGGGCAAGGGTTGTGTACCTGAGGCTGAATTGGGTTGTTGAGGAATCGTGCCATTTTCTGCTTGCATTGCCTGTTGCTCAACTGCATTAGCCCGTAGTTGAGCATTGTTGAGGGACGGCTGAGGCGCAGGAGAGACAGTTTGAGGAGGTGGGGTAATGTCTAACTCAGGGGTAAGAGGGGTGTGTTCTAAATTTGGGTCTAACTTATCCATTCCACCTTTATGCGCCAGCATTTCTGAATGGGGTGGATTAACCTTGTCAGGTAAAGTTGCAAGATGGATGACCCATTCTTTCAGGTCGGGGGCTTTGCGCTTTAAACTCGCCTGTAGCCACTCAAACTGGCTTGCTGCAAGCATACTGAGCATCAATGCTAGGGCAATAAAGCTGTAAAAAAGTTCTGGGCCAAAGTGTCGCGATCGCACTGTTCCTAAGAAAAGGGCCACTAACCCTGCCGTTAAGGCTAAAAAAAGTATGCTATTGCCACCAGTTGCACTTGCTGCAAGTAAGCAAATCCCAAAGTAGGGGTAATACAGATTAATAGATCCCTGATATCGATAGCCCCGTT
>DATNQK010000782.1:0-3297 GCA_036704065.1 Stenomitos sp. | reverse complement strand
CATCATTAGAAATCGTGTCGGGAACAGGATGGAGGTTCTGCTCCGGTAAACACAGATACTCTGCAAATGCACCGTTGCGATTGACGATGCCCAGGACCGACCGAGCTTGACAGTGGCTAGACAGACCCCTCAGGCAAAATTGGCATTGACCGCAGACCGCATTAATTTCTCCGACCACCCGCTGGCCTACTAAATCCGCCGAACCTTGAACAACGATCCCTACAAACTCGTGGCCTAAAATGCCCTGGTAGGGATAGTAGCCTCGCATCAACTCGACATCAGTATTGCAAACACCCGCCTGTATCACCTTTACCAACGCTTCACCTGCAGCAGGTTCTGGGATAGGTAAATTAGTACGCAACTGCAAGTGTTGCTCGTCAAGCCAAAGTCCTTTCATGGGTATTGCTTTGAGATTCAGTTGTTAAAGAAAGCGATCTAAAAGAAACGCGCAATCTACGCAGAGTCGCTGCATTGCCCTAGCGCCTAGGTTTGGGTTTGGCCCGTTGGCTATTATCTTCCCGATAGGGTGCCGTTTGAATCTTAGCGTATCGTCACCGACGGCAAGTCCGAATCAAGCTATACTTTCCTGCAGCTTGGAAGCAAGATAATGACTTCCATTAAACTCCGAAAAATTTTAGCAGGAGACTGTTTATGAATCTTTTACGTCCCCTAGCCATCGCTAGCTTAACGTTTGTTAGTGTAACTGCCCTTCCCGCTGCTCTACCCGTACAGCCTGTATCCGCTCAACTTACGCCCAGAGTACCTTGTGCGATTCCTAGCATTAGTGTGGACCCCACCACAGTGAAGCGCGGCAATTCTGTAACCCTTAAGGGTTCCTTTACCAACTGCTCGACCAACAACAAACGATACAAATTTACATTGAAATTAACAGGCCCTAATAATTTTGACCTTACAGTTGGGCCTCTTACCGTTTCGGTTCCCACCAACAAAACCTATACCCGCAGCGAATCAGTTAAAATTCCTAGTTTTGCACCCGTTGGTGACTACAGTGCTACCGTTATTGTTCGCAGTTTTAGCGGCAACCTATTGAACAGTGCTTCGACAGCTTTAACTGTTACTAAATAAAAATAATGACACTCCAGCCCACATGTTGTGTGTCTGTCATGGGGTGAAATTTTGACCTATGTTGAATTTAGGGGGCCTTCCGTCAATGTAGCTGTCCGAGGTTGATGCAACGGACACGCAATGGATAGAGAGGCCTCCTTTTTAGTCTTCACATAACGTAGTGAGTGGGTAACTGTTTCAGGTCGCTTTGCTAAAGAAAACAGCCGCTCCGATGATCAGTCCTAGTAAGGCAAGGGGAACCCACAAATCTGGATAGTTCGACATGGGCGATCGCTTTCTCCTACGCTAATCAAAAGACCTCTGAGCATCCATAACCAATGTCCACCCCTGCGCTTGCACTTGTATGGCTGAAGGAACGCTCAACTCTGGGGTTTTTACCCACCCCAATTTTAGAAGCGATGCTGCCGAAGCTTCAATTTCAAGCGTTTCCGGCAAATCGGCGGATCGTCCTAGAAGATACTCTGCCCGATGGGCTTTACATCTTAGGGCGAGGGCACTTGGAATGTTACCGCACCAATGCAGACGGTCCAGCTTGGGCTAGCAGCTTACTGCCTGGTGCAGTGCTTCACCTCAACGAGTTGTTGTTCGATCAGCCTGCCCATGACACTGTCATTACCCTGACGGAGTGTGAGTGTTGGGTACTGCCGCGCGATGAATTTTTAGAGATTGCCACCCAATTCCCAGAAATGGTTCAGTCCCTCTCGCGTCAGTTGGTTGCCGAGTTGGCTCAAGTGAAGTCTGACCTTGCCTTTGAGCAAGAGCGTCAAGCGATTCTACTCCCCTTTCAGGTGACGAAAGCCAAACGCGGCATTGTCGGTTCTAGTCGTTATGCGGTGAGGTTACGCCAGCAGATCAAAGAAGCGTCTCGCGATCGCAAAACTGTACTCATCCTGGGAGAACCGGGGCTAGAAAAGGACAACATTGCTGCGCTGATCCACTTTGGATCACCCTGGCGGCGCAAACCGATGGTTAAGGTAAACTGTGCCACCTTACAAGCCAGTGGCGCTGACTTATTTGGCCGAATGGGCGGTAAGCCTGGTCTTCTAGAAGCTTTGGGAGAAGGAACCCTCGTACTAAACAATCTCCAAGACCTTGCACCCGATTTATTGCCGAAGCTAACGACCCTTATAGAAAAAGGCACCTACAGTCCTGTGCAGCGCGATGCGAGTGGCAAGGCACCCACAAAGATGAGTCGTGCCCGTATTGTAATCGTGACTGAAAAAACATTTCCCGCAATTGAGCGGCTGATTGGTTATGTGGTCAAAGTGCCACCGCTGCGGGTTCGCAAAACCGATCTGAAAGTTCAGGTGGATTATTATTTAGCCCTAATGGCTCAAACCAAGCGGACGCCCAAACGCAGTTTGACGCCTGAAGCCTTACGAAGACTTCAGGCCTACAATTACCCTGGCAATTTAGCCGAACTGCAAAGCTTAATCGAACGGGCGATCGCCCAAGCTCCTGGCGCCGATGCCCTCACGGACGAAATATTCTGGCCTGCGGAAGCCAAAAAGCAGCGCTTTCGGTTGAATCTCTTAAATGCATATCCAAAATTGCGCAGTTTTTTGCGCAGCGATTGGTGGCCAACCCGCATTAATTATGGGTTTACCCTTGCTGCCTTTGCCGTAGTGGTTGTGATGTTATGGATTGGCCCCCAAGATCGCGCTCATAATGTTGCCCTTAACCTCTTTTGGGCTTGGTGGTGGCCTTTGGTCTTAATTGGGTTTCCCTTTGTAGGCCGCCTGTGGTGTTCGATCTGCCCCTTTATGATTTATGGGGAAGTGGTGCAAAAACTGTCCCTCTGGCTAGTGCCCCGCACTCTGAATCGATGGCCCCGTGATGTTGCGGATCGGTGGGGAGGTTGGTTTTTATTTGGATTATTTACCTTAATTTTCCTGTGGGAAGAACTCTGGAATCTAGAAAATACCGCCTATTTATCGAGCTGCTTACTTTTGTTAATTACCGCTGGGGCAGTGATTTTTTCGCTTCTGTTTGAGCGACGCTTCTGGTGCCGTTACCTGTGCCCTATCGGTGGCATGAACGGCTTATTTGCCAAATTGTCGATGACAGAGTTACGTGCACAGCAGGGGACCTGTTCGGCAGAATGCACCACCTACCAATGTTATAAGGGGGGGCCTGCTAAAGGCGAAGGTCAACAAACCGAGGGCTGTCCGCTCTATTCTCATCCCGCTCAGCTGATCGACAACCGTGATT
>DATNQK010000781.1:0-1833 GCA_036704065.1 Stenomitos sp. | reverse complement strand
ATTTAGAGGGACAGTCCTTAGCGCTACCGGGGCATAATCTGTCGCTGTCAACCTTAGGCTGTTTCATTCTCTGGCTCGGTTGGTTTGGGTTCAACCCAGGTTCGACATTGGCTGCAGATCCGCCAGCCATTGCCCATATCTTGATTGCTACTAATTTGGCTGCGGCAATGGGCGGCATTGGTGCGATGGTGACGGCGTGGCAATATTTTGGCAAACCGGACCTGTCCATGATGATCAACGGCATCCTTGGTGGATTGGTGAGTATTACGGCATCCTGTCGATTCGTAAACTTAGGTGCTGCTGCCTTAATTGGCCTGTTGGCTGGAATTTTGATTATTATTGCGGTTGATGTGCTGGATCGACTCAACATCGATGATCCGGTGGGCGCAATTTCGGTTCACTTGGTGTGTGGGATTTGGGGCACGACCGCTGTGGGGTTATTTGCAGTGGGGCCGCAAATGGAAAGCATTTCTCATTTTGTGCCCTACACCGCAGGGCCAAGTCGGGGCTTATTGTCTGGAGGCGGGCTACAGGGACTCTATCAGTTGCTGATTCAACTATTGGGGGTCGCATCTATAGGGTTGTTTGTGGTGGTGACCAGTTGGATTGCTTGGGTGCTGATCCAATTCACGATAGGACTCAGAGTCTCTAGAGAGGCAGAGCTGCGAGGTTTAGATTTAAGCGAACATGGATTGCAAGCCTATAGTGGATTTATGCTCAAAAGCGACCTACCCACAGAGTCTAAAGAGCGTTAACGGGTGGTGTGCTCTACCTTTGCCCAAGCCATTTAAAAGTGCTGAAAGTTATGAACTGACCCGTCTACCTCGGTAGGTTACGCCAGCTTCCAGTTCAGGGTTAGGCTGTTGGGGAAAAGGATCCGGAATGGGTTCTGTGAGCAAGAAGGCTTCAGCACTTAAGGTTAGGGTTGGCTCGAAGTCCATTGCTTGGTGGAGATCTAGTGCTTCTCTGAGTTTTTCTGCCGTACGATTGACTTCCCCTTCCAAAAGGCCAACGGGTACTTTGCCAGACTGAATTAGAAGATAGGTATCGGCATTGCAACTTTTGAGTAATAGATGTCCTGCCTGGCTGCGCACGGTTACGGTATCAATCTCTTGCCAACCCAGTTCTGCCTGGGTACTGCTGAGCAATTGCAACATGCTCCCGGCCAGAATGCCTGCTGTGTTTTCGTCAATGCCAATGGGCATAACGATCGCTTGTCCTTCGCGAGACAGTAATGCAGCACCTTGAATTCCAATGGGTTTGGCGACAAGTTGTTGCAGAATTGCCTCCAGCGGATTAGCGTTCATGATCGGTTCCCCCAAACCTGTGTTAACGCTGATAAGTGCTTCGGCTTTTTCGATGGTCTTTTCAATTTTAGGTTGATGTGTAGGCACCGACACTGAAGAGGACCGAATTGGTATTGTTTCAGTCTGTGATTCGGTATGAAACCAGTTCAGTGGTGTTTGTGATTCAATGGCGCTGTAGCTTTCAACTCGCAATTTAGGTGGCAGTTCCACCCCAGGGCGCGCAGGGATATAGTCTTGGAGATGTTCTAACACCAAGGTGTTAAGGTTGCTTGGCAAAGCGGTTGAGCGATCCATCCACTCTAAGGGACCGCGTTGCAGACAGGTCAGAATTTGGCTCAGATGATTGGCTGCAAGGGGCTGCGATAGGTAGTAGGCCGCAAAGTACGGGATATCGGAGCGCCCGAATTCATCTTGTCCGTCATGGTACAGCCACCCAAATAATGTGCCGGAGGTGGTGGGCCAGAGTTGCTGAAGGTAAGCTGCGCAATATCCAGGTTTGGGTGGCGCGTAGGTGTCCCACTGAGTA
>DATNQK010000780.1:0-8477 GCA_036704065.1 Stenomitos sp. | reverse complement strand
CAGCTTCAGCCATTCCGCGATCGCAAGCAGTGTCTAAAATATGGCGAATGCCTTCCAGGCTATCCAGTTGCAGATTCGCCATTGTTGCTTCTGCCAAAAACAGCCGCACATCTTTCAACAAATGCTGAGTCGGGAAATTAGGATTGGCATAATTGCCTTCTAACATGCGCTGCAATTTTTTATCAAAGGTTGGGGCATAAAGCGCGCTCTGGCGCAGAATGTCCATGAAAGTTTCTACAGGTACACCTTGCTGTTTCACAAATTCCAAACTCAAGGCAAATCCCGTTGTTAATGCAGCAATCATCTGGTTCAATGCCAGCTTGAGAGCTGCTGCCGATCCAACTTCACCAATATGTCGCGGTTCTGTGCCAAAACTTTGAAGTAAGGGTTTCCACTGTTGGAACTGCCCCTCAGTGGCACCCACCATCACCAGTAAGGTTCCAGCTTTAACTTCAGGAATGCTACCTAACACAGGTGCTTCTAGGTATTCGCCACCCGCAGACGTAATTTGGGCGCAGAGATCTCGACTGTCACTGGGCGCAATGGTGCCCATTTGGATGAGAGTCCGTTCTCGCCAGAGGGGAAGTTGGTTTGGCTGCAACAGGAGCGATCGCACGGCATCGGCATTGGTGAGCATGACAATTACGACCTGACATTGCGCCAAGACCTCATCCACGGAGGCGGCGAGTTCTACGGTTGTATTACGCAGTGGCTCTAGTTTGGCCGAGGTACGATTGAAGGCCATCGTTGGAACATTGAGTTCTGCAAGGCGTTGGGCCATTGGGAGTCCCATTAGTCCAGTGCCAATCAATCCAACCTTTGTGTTTACGTTCATTGTTGCTTCCATGACTGTTTTATTGTTGCATGGATAGGTTTATCGCCTCAGGGGGAACCTAAACGGACGTTTTTAGACAAACTATATCTTTATATCTTGATTTAGCGATCGCCCTCAGAAGTAACGATGAGCTAGACACTTGAGACGATGCTGGAAGTGATGAGTATAGGTCATTTTATAGTCTAAAGGATTGCCTCAACCGCTAGGGTTAAAATGGCTGTGATGCAAAAACTTTCATTGCCTTTATGTTTGCCATTGATGAGTTTGGCAAAGTGGGATATTCTGTGCAAAAACACATCACCCACATCAATTTTGCGCTAACCTCTTTCTCTGCCTTGTTTTTTATCCGAAACTAAATCAGAAAGAAATTTGCAATGATCCATAGTTCGATTAATGGCCGCTCGATCCAGGGTTTTCCTGGTTTTCAAATAAGTCAGTTATTATTCAAAGTAAGATTTCAGCGCAGCTTAAAATTAAGCTATAAAAATTTATCTTGATTTTTAAGTAGATTTATTAAACAGGCAATCTAGAAGAACGCCAATTCTCTATATTTTCATTTTTCAAATAATCATGGATTCAATGTGGCTCATCTGATACGTTGCTTCCATAAAAGTCTCAATTTGAGATGGTATAGGTTACGGTCAATCCAAAAATATTGAAGATGTAGTTAACATCTAACAAAACTACATCCTAAAACATGGCCTTAAAAATAGTTCTAAAGATAGAGAGATCACTATTAATCCGTATGCGTAAATTGTGTATCTAGCTTGATTTTTATGGTTTTGTACAGCTTTAACAATTAATATCCAGTGCTAATAAATAAAATTTTTATAGACTTTGCTCGCCACCTCTGGCCGCGATCACGCGAGGCCACTCTGGGAGCGGCAGGGTTGGTGATACTGACTGGCATACAAATTCCGCTAGTGGCAGAGGTTTCCTCTAATGACGTCAGGACTCGTCCTACCCAAGATCATTATCGTGACCTTAAACGAATCATAAAAGCACCTCATTTGAAAGCGCAGTTTGGCTCTTTTGATGCCTGGTTAGCTAAATATCAAGTTGGTCCAGATGGTGTGCGAAAGACATTGTGGAAGAAACAACTGGGTACTTCTGATGTTGACGTTGCCCTTAATGTTGCGACTGATCGACAAGGTAATGTTTTGCTATCGGGAACAACCTTTGGCGATTTAGCCAGCAAAGCTGAGGGCTATGGCGATGCTTGGGTTGCTAAATATAGCCCTACTGGAACGCTTTTATGGAAGCGACAGCTGGGTTCTTATGCTTTCGATGTCTCTAATGGCATTGCCACAGATAACAGCGGGAATGTATTTATCACTGGCCAAACGATTGGAGACTTAGGCGGTGCAAACCAAGGAGAAGCCGATGGATGGATTGCCAAATATAATGCTACGGGAAAGTTGATGTGGAAGCATCAAATCGGCACCTCGGCATTTGACAGTTCCGCAGGCATCGCTGTAGACACTCAAGGGAACGCAGTAATTTCAGGCTATACGGAAGGTGCATTAGCAGGTAGCTTGAAGGGTCGCGTGGATGCATGGGTTGCAAAATACAATTCCTATGGTGTCCTGCGTTGGCAACGGCAGATCGGTACGAACGTATTTGATACTTCCTATGCCGTCGCAACAGACCCCAGCGACAATGTCCTGATCACAGGTACAACCTATGGAGACTTGGGAGGAAAACTTCGCGGCCGCAATGATGCATTTGTGGCCAAATTTAACCCTTTTGGTCAACTCCAATGGACAAGACAGTTGGGTACATCTAGGAATGACTTGCCCTTGGGCATAGCTGCTGATGCGAAGGGCGATGTTCTGATCTTGGGAAGCACCTCCGGTTCTCTAGGGGGAGAGAATCAAGGGCAAGATGATGGCTGGGTTGCTAAACTGGGGCCTCATGGTGCATTGCGATGGACTCAGCAGTTTGGCAGCACAGACGCGGATGTTGCCATGTGTGTCACCACAGATCAAGACGGGAATGTGTTTACCGCAGGCAAGACTTCGGGGGCATTAAAGGGAAGCAATCGAGGCATGGACGATGCATGGATGGCAAAAATAAGCCCCGCTGGCAAAACCCTGTGGACCCAACAAGATGGCACACTCGGCATTGATGTAGCGGCTGGGATTGCAACCGACAGCCAAGGATATGTCTTGGTTGCAGGATACACCCAAGGCAATTTTGCCCGACCCTAAACTTGCACCTGGAGCCGAATTGGGAACCTGTGCGACACCTAAATGAATGATCACACCTGCCAGGTTAACCCAAGCGCTTAATGCAGTTAAAGCTGGTGAAGTGACTCGAACACTCGACCGGCTGATTACAAATCAGCTGCTCTACCAACTGAGCTACACCAGCAATTCAAAACCAATTATACACAAGGAATTCCGTAAAACCCAACTTCGTCGCTAAGATTCCGATTCAGTGGGCGCTTGATGGCTCCACTTGGCCAACCAATCCAAGACTTCCGAGGGGAGCGGTTGCCGTTGCCGACTCACCGGATTAATGCACACATGCCGCGTCAGCGCTTTGCCAATCAACCGTTCGCGATCGCCTTCTGCATAAATCTCATACCGAATTTCAAACTCATGGTTAGACAGCAGAACAGGCGTCAACAGGATTTCGTGGCGATCGCCGCAAAAGGCCGGATGACGATAATCGGCCTCCGCATGGACAATGGGCAACGCAGTGGCACTCGAACTAAAAAATTTCCATACCTCAATACCCGAAGCCATTAAGGACTCCTCATAGGCCTCGTGGCACATGGAGAGGGTATTCGCAAAATACACAACCCCTGCAGCATCGGTATCTTTAAACCGGACAGTGCGTTTGTAAATAAAGGTCATAACAATCGGCTCAGCGAACCCAACGATCTAAATCCAAGGCAGTCTTTCTTAGCGCTAGCATAGGCTGTTTCGTAGCTTGGACCAAGGTTTAGGTGGTTTTCTTTAACATGGTCAAGACATCTGTTGACACTTTTGTTACATATTGTTATATTTGTTTACATGAGAGTTACACAGAGCAAAAAGGGTAAAGCAATGTACACCGTTAACGAATCTGGCGTGATGAACAACTATGCAGTAGAGCCTGCCATGTACTTGGCGGAGTATCCTTCCCCTGAGCAACAACGAAACTACATGTTGCAGGGTGCCGTAGCGGTTTTACTCGTTGCTTCTACCGTTTTAACTGCTCTGGCCGTAAGCTAGACCTACTCAGGTTTTGACCTATTGAGCATGGGCATCAACCCCAGCTCTGTTAAAAATTCAGTCCTCGATATCAGTAATGACCCCTTGCTACTCTCCTAGCAGGGGGCTTTTTCTAGCAAAAATGAAGGGGATTAAAAATATTACACAGAACCGCTCAATAAGAATTACAGCGGCAAGGACAGTGGCTCGACATTGTGAAACTGGGAGCGATCAAAAAAGCGATCGCCCTCGGGAGAGCGATACATAATATCCACAAAGCGATGATCGAACAAAATATTTTCGCAACCATAAACGTGGCGAATCGTAACGCTATAAGCCACTGTTTCGTCAATGCCATTCATGGAAATCACAAGCTGGGCATGATCATCAATCAAGGACTCTGGCGAAGAACCATAGAGAGGGCTATTGGGTGTGATGGGATGCATCCCCGTCCAAGATAGAGAAAACGCAGGAGTGCGATCGCGCAGCAAATCTAAACTATGGATGCGGTAGAACAGTTCGCCCTCCTGGGTCACTTCATTGCGCAGCAGATAGACGCGAAATTGTGCTTCTAGAATTTGATTGCGGCGTTGATTCGCAAGGCGAAACATCAGTGTTGGCACCCCATTATGGGGAGCAATAACCGCATACCGACTAAATATGACGCGAGCAGTGGGTTTAGAAAAGCGAGCGAAAGCCAGTCCAGTGACGACAGCAATCACTAACAAACTGGTTAACGCTTCTAAGGAAACAATACTATTGGCATACAGGGTTTTAGGCGTAATCACTCCATAGCCAATCGAGCCAATGGTTTGCACACTAAAGAAAAAGGCATCAGAAAACGAACCGGGGCGTGCTCCATTCAGACAATTGCCGCCGAGAAGATATAGACAAGCAAAAGTTGTGTTCAGCAGAAAATAACCTACTGAAACAAGGCCAACAAAGCCCCACCAAGGCACAGTCAACATCAAATGATAAGGGTCGCGCCAGTAGGCATACCAATGCCCATACCCCTCCGCTTGAAATTTCCCATCTTCTTGACGCGCAATCCGGATGGCCGGTTGGCGACGCCCATAGTGTTTAACGTTCCGCTGTCGGCCCTTGAATCTCATAGTGTGCAACGTGTTTGGATATGCAACAAGGATAAAGGTAGAAGAAATTAGGGCAAAAAAAAGTTGTGGTGGCGGCAATTCTAAACCGTACAGCGATTAGTAAGCGTAGGGATTCTGCGGTTCTGGAATCGATGCGATACGGGTGGCTTGAATCACTGATTGACGTTTGCCATCCAGCGTTTCGGTCGTCATCTTACCCTGCACCTTAATCCATCGATCTTCAGCCAGAACAGTTTCAGATTTAAGTTTGACGGGTAGTCCCACAGGATAGACATCAGCCGCACAGCAAGTAATTACAAAGCGCGTCAGGGTAAAGTACCCAGGAGGTAGCGTTTTGTTATGCACCACAAAGCCATCTACGCTGACAGCTTGCCCCTTATAGGTATCGGGTTCAGGATAAACAGCAAAAGTACGCACCCAGTCAATCAGCGATCGCGACTCTGGTGATTGATTGACACGAAATGCTTGAGGACGCACTCGGGTGACAATGGTGGTGTCCTGTAATCCCCGTTGAATTGCAGTATCGCTGGTGAATGGTTTTGGAGAGATGAGTAACCCCACCACCGCCGCACTCAGCAGGACTACACTCATCATCAGCGGCGAAAAGAGCGTGGTATGGGCTTCGCGTCTGCTCGTCCGTCCCCTAAGGAGTTTGAGCAGATTGAGACAGGCGATCGCCAACAGAACAAATCCAGCTCCAATGGTCAACGCAAAGTAGTTAGGGTGAATCAGCAGCCCCAATTTTCCAGAGCGCCAATAGTACAAAAACAAGCTTCCCCAAACGCCAAGGGCTAACGTATGCAGCCAATCTGACCAAACCACCGAGGGTTGACGCGAACGCGAAAGTGGCTGGTTCATGGATTAGATCCTCCGAGTTGAAGGTGCTGAATACTAAGACCTGATGAACGCAAAAAGCGTCCTAACTTACATGCAGGTTAATAAAGAGGGTAAACGTTAACGTCAGCAGGGTTACAAGGCCCACCAAGTAAATAATTGTGCGGGTTTTAAACACCGTCAGCAAGAGCCCAAAACTTTTGAGGTCGAACATCGGGCCAAATACTAAAAAAGCCAAAATCGCGCCGCTGGTGAACGTGGAGGCAAAAGACAATGCAAAAAATGAGTCAACGGTGGAGCAAATGGAAATGACGCCTCCTAAGATCAGCATTGCAAAGACCGAGGTTACAGGCCCTTGACCAATACTTAAAATCCAGTCACGTGGTACCGCAACTTGAATCACCGCTGCAAGTAAGCTGCCTAAAACTAAAACCCCTCCGAGTTCACGCAGCTCCTGCACCATATTCTCTAGCAGCAAAGGCAAGCGATCGCGCCAGGGAATGGTGGGGGTTTTGCTGGGTTGACGGAGAGCCTGTGCAGCAACTGCATTCAGGGGAACGGGTTCACCTGGTTTACCCAATAAAAAAGTGCCCGATTGTAGGAGTGCAGGGGTATCGCCCAGAGAGGGCGTAAGACTAACATCGGGCATCAAGCGGGCTAAGGAAGGCTGCAAAAAGGGACGTAAATCGGGTTGAACACTGAAAACCGAGCCGACAATAGTGGCGATCGCCAGGGAAAAAATCACACGCAGCACTACAATTTCTGGCTGATCGCGAAAAGCAACCCAAGTGGCCCAGATTACAATCGGATTCAGCGTAGGAGCAGCCAATAAAAAACCGATCGCAACGGGAACCGAGACACCTTGCATCAATAAACGGCGCGCAACGGGGACATTCCCACACTCACAGACTGGAAATAAAAAGCCCAACAGACTACCTGCGAGAGCCCCTAATACTGGATGTTTAGGCATGAGCCCAATCAAGCGTTGTTCATTGACAAACAGCAGCAATAGGCTTGAAACCAACACCCCCAGTAGTAAAAAGGGGATAGCTTCTACCATTAAGCTCAAAAATAGGGTTAACCCGCTGTTGAATTGAGTCATCGCCGCAATCTAAACTCGCTCGCCGTTGTTTGGCTTTTGCTCAGCCGCTTTAGAGCATTTCTCACAAGGAATATGCCCTGTCCATCATACCTATCCAGAGGGGGTTGCGCCTGCACTGCGCACATGAATACTCAATGCTAACTATGTCCTCCCTCATGCTGAAACCTTTGGTTGTTGCCTCTGTAACCCCTTGAATACTCGTCATAATTGAAAAGGGGGTTAGAGATCGCCTTACCCATCTCTCTAAATCTCTGGATCGAAATCAGTTTGAAGCGTAGAGAACGCAATGGATATTAGCACCGCTATACCGACGTTTGCGATTACCTTACGAGAAGGTACTGAGGCCGCACTTGTCGTCGGCATTGTGTTGGCAATGCTGCAAAAGTCCCACCAAAGCCGCCTGAAGCCGTGGGTTTATGGCGGTATTGCCGCAGGGATTGGAGTCAGCTTACTGGTTGGGTTCTTGCTCAGTAGCCTATTGGGGGCATTGCAGGCTTCTGATCATCCTTATGCTTCCGTGATTGTGCCGTTTCTCAAGTTAACGTTCAGTCTCACGGCGATCGCCCTTTTAACCTGGATGCTGGTTTGGATGACACAACAGGCCAAAACTGCAAAGGCTGATATCGAAGCCGCTGCCGCCCAGGTGCTGCAAACGTCCAGCCGTACTGAATGGGGCATTTGGACCTTGATCTTCACCGCTGTCTTGCGCGAAGGCCTCGAAACAGTCATGTTCATCGTGGCTCAAGCACAGCAGGGTTGGATGCCTGTATGGGGTGCCTGCGTGGGTTTTCTTGCCGCTACAGGCATCGGCTGGGGCTTATTTGTCTTAGGCATGCGCATCAACTTGCGTCAGTTCTTTCAAGCAATGGGGATTTTTTTGCTGTTGATTGTTGGGGGCCTAGTACTTGGGGCTTGTAAGCAAATCGACCTTGGAGTTCGCACCCTTGATGCCATCGCAAACCTAAACTGGTGCCCTGTAAGCTCGGCAACGGATGCTGGATCTTCCTGCATTTTAGGGCCGCTATTATGGGATGCCCGCGCTATTTTGCCAGAAGGTCAGTTTCCAGGTGTTTTGCTGAAGACGTTTTTGGGGTACCGCGATCGCATATTTGTTGGACAGGCGGTGGCTTATAGTATCTTCATGGCTGTTGCTGGCACTGTCTACTGGCGCAGCTTGGGATTGCCTAACCTTTTTTATTGGGCCTCTGCCCATGCCGTTAAAACTTTAAAGCAAGAAAGCCCTCAGTCTGATGGACGATAGACAATTAATTAGCTAATCTGGCATTAGCCAGAATTGCGAACCAACCGAACCGGCGCATCAGACGAAGGGTGAAATGGCTTATCAACTACCTCATGATGCCCAATAAAGATACGGTTGGTTCTTTTGTTAGCAC
>DATNQK010000779.1:0-16123 GCA_036704065.1 Stenomitos sp. | reverse complement strand
GTTGCCTGTCCGAAATGGTGGGAGGTTACGATTTCGCAGAAGTAATCGCGGCCTATTGGCGTGGCCATGACACCAATGATGAAGTCCTAAAAACCAATGCTGTGCGCTGGCTACGGGGCGAATACAGTACGAAGACCGAAGCCCGTCAAGCCTTAGGCGTGCGCACGATTGTAGACGATAGCAATGTATATGATCAGCTGAAGCTGATGGCTCAGTTGGTGCGGCTCTCAGGCTATGGCGGCTTGTTGGTGTGTTGGGACGAGTTAGTGAACCTCTACAAGCTCTCTAACGTTCAGGCCCGCAACAGCAACTACGAGCAGATTTTGCGCATTCTCAATGATGTTTTGCAGGGTACGGCAATGGGGTTAGGGATTTTCTTGGGGGGTACCCCTGAATTTCTCACAGATACCCATCGCGGTCTCTATAGCTATCCAGCCCTACAGTCGCGTTTGAGTGGCAATGCGTTTGCAGTGAATGGGTTGGTGGACTATAGCGGTCCTGTGTTGCAGCTTCCCAACCTTAGCCCAGAAGATTTGTATGTGTTGTTGGGGAACATCCGTCACGTTTATGCCCTTGGGGATCCACAAAGATACCTCGTCAGCGATGTGCATATCCAGCAATTTATGGCCCATTGTTCGCGGCGCATTGGCGAGGCTTACTTCCGCACGCCCAGAAATACCATTACTGCTTTCGTGAACCTCTTAGCGGTACTGGATCAAAATCCCCAAGCACAACTATCCGATTTAATTGCTCAAACCCCAATTCAACCCGAAGTAGGGGTGGTTCTCAACGGATCTCAAACTTCCTCTGACAATAGCGATGCACTTGCCACCTCAGATGACGATCTGGCTTCATTTCGGCTTTAAGCGTTATTGCGCTGTGGGTTGTTTCGTGTAGAGATCTACGTGGATTCTGGGGCTTTATCTGAGGCGCTGTCAGTGGCTGTTGCTGCGGCGGCGTTGTGATAGTGCCATAGTGTGAGCCAATGGCGCATATCGACGCACAATAGGCGGCCCAGTTGCAGAAACGGTTGGAGTTGAGCCACATGTTCTGCGGAGAACTGGCTGGGTTCTACGGAGGGAGAGGGCAGGGGTGAAGTTGCGTTACCCCAATTTGTGGCGCTATCTAAGGGGAGACGATGGGGGACCCAACGCTTCTGTAAAAACTGGATATATAGCTCTTGTAGGCGATCTTCTGGGACAGGCAGTTGCAGGCGGCGCACTAGCTTCAGTAAGTCGCAAAAGTCTCGCAGCAAGGGGCCAGTATTGCGGTACAAGGCATGCCAAAGCCAGCGATGCAGGAGCTTATGCAATTGCGGCACAACACTATCGAGGTTGAGTCGGCACCCTAGCTGCTCTGCTTCTAAGATACAAGTGGCCAGTTGTGTTAATTGCAGGCGGTATGTGGCATCGGTAATGCTGTGTTCCAGCGGCATCAGGGACTGGATGGTTTGGATGGCACGGTGGCTGAGGGCCACTTCAGCCGCCACCAGCAGTTCTTGTGGAGCGGTCAGATTGTCTTGCCGATAGGCGGCGAGTAGGCTGTGGTTATCGCGATAGATTTGGGTATATTGCTGGGCCAACCGCATTAAGGTGGCCTGTGATAACAAATCTAAGAGTTGATGCCGATCCTCAGCAAACAGATCTTGGATGCCATAGTAGCGATCGCCAAAGTATTGGTTCATCGCCAACACCAGTCGCGGTACGCTGGCCTGCTGCAATTGCTCGAACAGGACTTTTTTCAGGGCAGTGTAATAGGGCCGACCCGTGAATTTCTGAATCACACAATGAAAGTCCCACCCACCCATATGCAGCACGGCAAAAATGATGGGTACGGTTTCGCGGGTATCCTCAACGGTTATCTGTAACTGTCCGACCGCTAGGGTGAGGTTGCCCATGCGATGGGTTTCGTAATCGAGCTGGTGTGCTTGGTAGCAGTAGGCTGTGTGATGTTCTGCATAAGGGCGGAACAGCGAACTCATGGCATAGTGGGCCACCACCTGATGCAGCGTCACTTGCGACGGCAACACAAGTTGGGTGTAAACCTGCGCCCCGGTCTTAAACTGTTCCACATTACTGGGGGCCAGCGCCAACCGTGCGATAAATTCGGCTTCTAGATCAATCTCAGCAATTTCTTTGGCTAGGGTGATCGCCTTGGCGGCATAGCGCAAAATCTGAACGCCTTCGGGGCGAGAGATCTCTTCGAAAAACCAGCCACAACTGGTATACATCAACAGTGCATTGTGCTGCATTTCCAACAGGCGCAAGGCATTCACCTGTTCGGGTTCAGATAGCAGGTGACGTTGATGACACGTCAAGAACGCGTTTTGTATGGCAACGATATCGGTGGCCTGGGACGACTCCCGCGTGGTTTTAGCCACGACCACTTGGCCATAATCATTTCTGGCCGCCCAAGGATCCTGGAACAGAAGGCTACCCAACTCAACGTAGATCTCAATCAGTTGATCGCGCAGCCAATCGAGCGCATCCCGCAAAGGGCGTCGCCACTGTTGATGCCAGACGTCACCTCCACCGCAGCCGCAGTCATCTTGCCATCGATCAACGCCGTGGGCACAACTCCAAGCAGTGACAGGTTTGAGTTCCACTTCCCAAGTCGGAGGATGCAAGCTCAGGAAATGACTAAAGTTGGTAATCACCCAGCCGCGCTGGGGCATGGCATAGCGGAATCCATAAGCAAGGGCTTTTTCTGTGCTGCGCTTATGGTGGCCAAAGGTTTCGCCATCGGTGGCGATCGCAATCAGTTGAGATGACTCGCGGTCATGGCGCACTGCTTGCGCTAAGCGACTTGCTAGCCGCTCGGAACTGCTGAGGATATCTTCAAAACCGATATCGCGAGAAATGGGGCCATCGTAGACAAAAACATCAATAAAGTCAGAATTCCGATTGCCACCGGGTAAGAAGCAACGGTAGGGCTGAGTGGGATCAATTTGACCGCCGCCCACACCTTGCCAAGGATAGTCGAGCCCTTCCGGATCGGTCTCTGGTGGAATTGGCCGACAGCGTTCCACTTGAGAGGGTGCCAGAATAATAAACCGAATTCCCTCGGCAATTAAAACTTCCAACGTTGGATAATCAACTGCCGCTTCCGCCAACCACATGCCTTGCGGATCGCGCCCAAAACGAGCTTGAAAATCCCGTTTGCCCCATCGAATTTGCGTGATCTTATCTTCACGATTGGCTAGGGGTAGGATGATGTGGTTGTAAACTTGGGCGATCGCATTGCCATGGCCGTTTAAGCGTAGGCAACTTTTGCGATCCGCTTCTAAAATGCGCTGATACACTTCCGTATCGTATTGTTCCAACCACCGCATCAAGGTAGGACCAATATTGAAGCTGAGATACTCAAAATTATTGACGACTTCAATAACCTCCCCCGCCTCATTAAGAATTCGCGCAAAGGCATTGGGGCGGTAGCACTCATAGCAAATGCGTTCGTTCCAGTTGTGAAACGGCTCCGCGCTCGATTGCCGCTCAATTGCGCCTAGGTAAGGATTTTCGCGGGGCGGTTGATAGAAGTGCCCATGCAGGGCAACATAGACACCGCGATCGCGCGGTGTAGATAGGGGATGAGGTGTAGGATGTTCTGATGGACTATGCCAATTGAAAGGCACTGAATGATCCTGAGCGCTTGAAGCCCCTGACGACTCAGCAATGTTGAACTGTGTTTCCATAAGCTCTCACTGCTCTCAAATCAATGGTCGGAGCTCAGCCCTCAAGCAAAGTGGTCCTAACGGTACCCTAGTCCATTCTTTTCAGACTCTGGTGATCCCTCAATAGAAGTTTACGAGCGTCGCAACAAGTCTTGCTGAAATCGCGCCTTGCCAAACGTGTTCCTTCATGGCCCAACCATTGCTTGCTGTGCTTTCTAGCAAGTGAGCATCCCTGACAGATCATCAGTCAGCGCAAAACAAGACACTTAACATTGGTCGTGGGGGGGAACCTGTTTAAAACAATTGCCACTCAGGGGTTTGCAAACGTTTCAACTGCTGCAAACGGCTTTCGAAAAAGCATTCATCAAGGCGGCTACAGCTATGCATCAAGGTCCATTCCAGCGCAATGCGCCAACTCCATAGATGGGCTGCTTGGGTGAGGGGCTGAAGCGCTTCTAATTCCTCTGGCATAAAAGTCTGCACCGACTGGTATCCTGCCAAGAACGCATCGCGAACCTTGCGGGCAATTCCTGTGCGGATAGAAACCTGGAGAAACTTCGCTAACTCAAACGCTCTCCATCCGTAGCCGCACTGATCAAAATCGAACAATGTGAGCTGGTCGTCGGGGGTAAAATGCACATTCCCACTGTGGGGATCACCCCAGCACACAGTCCACATCGGAAATTCCTGTGGCAGTTGAGATAGTCGGTCTTTAATGCCACTGACTAGATTTCTGAGGTAAACAATATCTGTAGATCGAAATCTTAAGTAGGGTTCAATTGCACCCAGGGAATCGTCGAGCAGATACTCCAGGGTCAAAGGTTGTCGTCTTGTGCTACTTAAAAATCCAGATGCAGCTTTGTGAATCTCTGCAACGGTCTTGCCTAACGCTGCACTTTGCTCAATGCTCAAGTCCCCAATCGGAATTCGTCCAGGTGCAAAGGGAAACAACGCTGCATAACGAAACCCTTCAGGTGCAGCAATTTCAACTGAGTGTTTGCCATCAATGGTTTTTAAGGGTGCCGCAACTGGAATGTCTCGACGCTTTAAAAAGTCCAGAAACTCTAACTCAAAATCAATCTCAGTTTTCGTGCGCCAGTGGGCATGCGAAATTCTTAAAACGTACTTTGCCCCAAATGTTTCGACCAGATAAATATCGCTTAAGCCCCGATTCCAAAAGTGACAACTGACGACAGGGCTAATTGCAAACAGTGATAAAACATGGTGGCGCAATGCTTCGCAAGCAAGCGTCGAGTAAGTTACAGGAAAAGTTGTTTGAGTCAGCATAGATCCTGAATAACCTACCCTCAACCTCATGGCAATGCAGACACTCGCAAGTATATTTTGCTTAGATCATAAAGCTAGGTAAAGAATCAAACTGTATCGAAACAAGCAGATCCCAGCAAACTTGCTCAGGATAGATAGACGTTGCGACAGAAATCCTGTCATCGTCATTGCTCAATACAGTGCCATCTTTTGTGCTGAGTGGGTTGCCAAAAATACGACGATAAGTTGATTTATCTAGAGATAATTCTAGAAAATTGGCTCTAAAGGCCGACGACAAGTTGCATTTATTGGTGGGGTAAACTACCCCCCAAATGGGCACGAACTGTGTCAAGAAACGCTGTTCTGGGTTAAATAGTCCCCCAGCAAAAACTCTACCCAATCCATCAATTATGGACGAGGTGCAGTAGAGTGAGGGGTCTCAGAGATTGATTTTACTGCGGAGGAGGATGAGGAAGACTTTGACATCAACATCCAGCCCCCTGCAATTCCCAGGCCGATGACTAACACGCTAGGAATGAGGATCATCCATAGGCGATAAGGGCTTTGCCGCTGAATGGGGAGATTCCCTTCATGAATGGTTTCTGCCCACGGAATGGAAGGACTTTTGGGTCGACTAGACTCGTTCGGGACGAAGGTGGGGGCAGTGGGTGAGCTGCTTGGAGCCGAAATAACGGTGGAAGAACCCCCTACTTCGTCCTCAAAAATGCAGGCTGCGACGAGGGTTTCTTTCGCATTAATCGTATTAGATTTCAGGCTTTGGTAGCTGATGGACTCAAGATACTGAATAAATTCGGCATCGCCCATCGATACCGTAAGGTAAGAGGCTTCGACGGTTGTGCCAAAGCGGATGACATCTCCGTTGGCTAGGTCGCGACTTTGGCATTTCTGGCTTTCAACAAATATGCCATTGGCGCTGGGTTTGCCCTGAGAGTTGCCATCAATAATGCGGTACCGATATTGATTCGTTCCTGGAATGGGCACTCGTAAGAGCATGGCATGTTGGCGAGAGATAGTGTCCATGCCTAACACAATGGCATTGGACGGATCGCGCCCGATGGAGTAGGCTGCCGCATCCAGTGCAAATGCCCGCCGTTTCCCATCATTAATGACAAGAACATGTCTCTCTGTTGCGGTGGCACCTTGGTCTGGCATTTAAATCCCCCCGTTACTCTACGATCTCGCAGATTGAAAAAATTAGTGATCGCCCACGCGAAGCAAAGGCATACTGATGTTCTCTCTGAACCCGTATCTTTTTCTATCTATACGGCTTCAAAGCGAGGCGCAGCCTTAACTTTTCCTAGAGTGCCCAGTCCCCAAAGCCATCTGAACTTTAAACCCACGATTTTTATGTGGCAGGATGAAAATAAAATGCAAACCCTATCACGACGTAGGCAGCCAGCAACAACATCCCCTCAAGCCAGTTCGATTGTCCGTCGGAACTGATAGAGTTGGCGATAAAAACCGAGACGGTGACGGCCACCAGTTCAAAGGGATTGAAGTCTAAATCCATCGGTTGCCCTATGGCTGCACCGAGCAGAACCAAAACTGGTGCAACAAAGAGTGCAATTTGCAGACTGGACCCTACGGCAACGGAAAGGGACAGATCCATTTTGTTTTTCATGGCCACAGTTACAGCAGTGGCATGCTCTGCTGCGTTGCCAATAATGGGCAGCAACACAACCCCTGTGAACAGTGGGGTTAAGTGCAACTGTTCGGTGGCGGATTCTAGGCTACCAACCAAAAGCTCGGACTCAACCGCAACTGCTAAGGTGGCGGCGAGCAGAATACCTACCCAAAGTTTTAGGTTTGGGCGGTGTGCGGGTTGGGTAGAGGAGGAGGAACCTTCGCCTTCGGCTTCATTTTCGGCGATACCAACATCATAGAGATAGCTGTGGGTTTTCATCGAAAACAAGAGCGTTAGACCGTAGACGGCAATCAGCACACATGAAACGGCGATGGAAAAGCGTTGAATTTGCAGTGTCTCAATTTTAGGGGCCGAAAAATGAACGGCTGTGGGTAGCAAAATGGCTACCACTGCTAAGTTCATTAAAGAGGCATTCACGCGGGCGATGACGGGTTGAAAGGTTTGTTCTCTATAGCGCAGTCCGCCTAAAAACATGGATAGACCCATCACAAGTAGCAGGTTGCCAATGATGGAGCCGGTCAAACTGGCTTTGACGACTTCAATGAATCCTGCTCGCAGGGCAATGATGGCAATAATTAATTCGGTTGCGTTGCCAAAGGTTGCATTGAGTAGACCACCCAGGGTGGGACCCACAACAACAGCAATTTCTTCGGTGGCCAAGCCCATCCATGAAGCTAAGGGCACAATGGCAAGGCCTGCGGTGATGAACACAATCAGTGGATCCATGTGGAGCACATGGCTTCCCACTGAAATGGGAATAAAGAGCAGCAGGGCTATAAAGATGCGATCTTTAAGTGTCACAGCAATAGTTAGGGTATTTAGGGACAAAAATTGAGTAACCCGCAGGTTAGATGTATTTATTATGGTCAGTGAGTTGGCTTCGACAACGGATCTAGGAATTAATTTCTAGAGATTGGGTCTAAATTGCGCCATTCCTCTAACATTTGCCGCAATGCTTCGCGCCAGTACAGCGGCGGTCTGTCTAGGAAGGGAAGGATGTCTTGACAACACAGCAGGGAATAGCTGGGGCGGCGAGCGGGGGTAGGATAGTCGCTTGTGGTGATGGGCAAGACTTGCTCTACTTGTAAGGGAATGCCGAGGGCACGGGCTTCTTCAAAGATGGCGATCGCAAAATCGTACCAGCTTGCGGCACCGCTATTGGTGAAATGGTAGATGCCCGACGGAACGGTTTGGGTCGCGGAGGTGCGAATGAGTGCTGCAATGGCTGCTGCAATTGATCTGGCCCAGGTGGGGCTGCCAATTTGATCGGCCACGACGCGTAGTTCTGGTCGTTCAGCGCCTAGCTTGAGCATCGTTTTGACAAAGTTGCGCTGGCCATAGGTGCCGTATACCCAGGCGGTTCTTAAGATCCAGTGATGCTCACAATGGTTCAAGATGCCCTTTTCCCCTTCCCATTTGGTTTGGCCATAAACGCTGATGGGGTTGGGGATATCGGTGGGGCGGTAGGGACTACCTTGGGTCCCGTCGAAGACGTAGTCTGTTGAAATGTGGATCAGTTTGGCATTTAGGGTTTGCGCGACGACTGCGAGCTGAGTTGGGGCGATCGCATTAATCCGGTGCGCAAGGTCAACTTCCTGTTCAGCTAGATCTACAGCGGTGTAGGCGGCGGCATTGACAATAATGTTGGGTTTGAGTGGGATAAGCGTGGCTGCGATGGTGTTGGGCTGGCTCAAATCCAAAGATTGATGGGTAAAACATTCCAGTTTGCCCAAGGGATGCAGCATGGCCTGCAACTCCTGCCCAACTTGTCCCTTCGCTCCCAGAATGGCAATGGTATTCATAAGCATTAGGGCAGAAGTATTAGGGCAGAACTAGGGCCAAGGGAATTGTTGTAGCCATTCAGTCATCAAAGCGTTTACCTGCTCAGGACGCTCGTCGTGGGGGCAGTGGCCCGTATCGGGAATGGCTTTGATCTCGATAGCGGCGGGTGGCTGTGTGGTTGCAATCCAATCTTGAAACACACGGCTACCTTGAATGGGTGTCCAAGGATCCGCTTCCCCCCACAACACCAACAGCGGTTGGCGAATATGGGGCAGTAGTTCGCTAATGCGCGGCCCCGGCGGTGCACTTAATATCGAAGCAAAAACTTTTTGGGCTTTGCGATCGCAAGTCGGGGCATAAATCATGTCCACCAATTCTTCTGTAACTGCATCTCGGTTGCCGTACACTTGCTGCAATGTGGCGCGAATGCGGTTTTTCTGGCGGACTTGGTTAAATAAAATGGGACCGATCAGGGGATGTGCGACCAGTTTGGCAAAGGTGCCCATCAGGACGCGCAAGGGCCAGTTCAGCTCCTCAGGGCGATGGTTCAGTCCCCCAGCGACGTTTAATACGATACCGCCAATGGCCATGTCAGGATGATTGGCCAATAGCATCAGCGCAATGAGTGCCCCAATGGAGTTACCTGCAACAACCATAGGTTGCCCAATCCGATCTTGCCAAAAGTCGTAGATGAGGGCTTGCCACAGTTCTAAGGAATAATGGAGTGCGGGTTTCTCTGAGGCACCGAACCCCAGTAAATCTAAGGCATAGACGCGGTAGCCTTGGGCCGCCAGCACCGGAATATTCTGTCGCCAATGACCGTAGGTGGCCCCAAAGCCGTGGATTAAAAATAGGGGTTGCCCTTCTCCAGCAACGGTATAGGCAACATCAAACCCTCGCCACTGCCAATGAAGGCATGGCAATTCTGACGAGGGTTCTAAGGGCTGAGTAGAATCGAAAACGGCAACGGATTCAATCATGCGGTCACGGATCAACGTCAAAAAAAACGTGGGGCAAGCCATTCCTGCCCCACGTTTTATTATGAAGGTCGCATCCTCTATTGGGGAAGAGCGGGCGCAACTGTGGTGCTAGAGATCAGGGGCTGCCTTAGGGCACTCAATCCACTGTGCTGGCCGACCACTTGCTCAAGTCCAGAGGCAATGGTGCTATTGGCATGAGCCTGGGCGACTAGTGCGATCGGTTCCTGCAAAGCTGAGGCGACTGCTACGGTTTTGACATCGTAGGTTTGGGTGGCCAGTTTGGGATAAACACCGATGGCAATAATCGGGGCAATCATGCACAGGGCAATGAAGACTTCGCGAGGTTGTGCGTCCATCCAGGGGGCGATCGCTTGTTCCGGCAAGGAGGATTGGCCGTAGAAGACGCGGCGCAGCATGGAGAGCAGGTAAACGGGAGTCAAAATCAGGCCCACGGCTGCCAGCAATGTAATCACAACCTTAAACAGGGCGCTGTACACCGGGCTGCTCGCCAAGCTGACGAAAATCGTTAACTCGCTGACGAATCCGCTCATGCCTGGCAGTGCTAAGGAAGCCATGGTGCCAATCGTAAACAGCGCAAAGGTGATGGGCATCGCTTTGGCAACGCCACCCATTTTCTCTATTACTAAGGTGTGGGTGCGCTCGTAGGTTACGCCTGCCAAGAAGAACAAGGCAGCGGCAATTAACCCGTGGGAAATCATTTGCAGTACTGCACCGCTAAACCCGACTTCCGTTAAGGTGGCAATGCCAATTAAGACAAATCCCATGTGGGAGATAGACGAGCAGGCCAGACAGCGCTTGAGGTTCCCTTGGCTAAAGGCGGCTAAGGCACCGTACACAATATTGACCACCCCGAGAACCGCTAAGGCTGGTGCAATGTAGACGTGAGCATGGGGGAACATTTCCACGTTCATGCGGATGAGGCCATAGCCACCCATCTTCAGTAACACGCCTGCCAGAATCATAGAGACGGGTGCTGAGGCTTCACCGTGGGCATCGGGGAGCCAAGTATGGAAGGGAAAAATCGGCAGCTTCACGCCAAAGGCAATCAGGAAGGCGAGATAACCGAGGATTTCAAACATTAAGGAGTAATGTTTACTCGCCAGTACCGACATATCGAAGGAAATCGTATCTCCGGTAAAGGCCATGGCGAGGCCTGCAACCAAGATAAAGATCGAAGCGAGTGCAGTATATAGAATAAACTTGGTGGCAGCATAGGCCCGTCTGGGGCCGCCCCAAATCGAGATCAGCAGGTAAACCGGAACCAATTCCAGTTCCCAGAGCATAAAGAATAAAATCATGTCCTGGGCAGCAAAAACCCCGATCTGCGCGCTATAGAGCAGCAGCATCAGCCCGTAGAACAGCTTGGGCTTATGGGTAACATTCCAAGCCGCAAAAATAGCCAGTGTATTGATGACGCCTGTGAGCACAATCAAAGGCATCGAGAGTCCATCAACGCCAACTGACCAATTTAGGCCAATTTGTGGAACCCAGGCATAGCGCTCTACCAATTGCAGTCCTGAATGAGCAAAGTCGTAATGCTGCCCAAAGGTCCAGACTGTTAAAAATAATTCTGCAAGGCCAACAGCCAGTGCATACCAGCGCAGAATCTTTCCATTTTGATCAGGAATTAGTGGGACAGCCAATGCTGCGATCGCTGGAACGGCAATCAGCACCGTTAGCCAGGGGAAATTATCAACCATTACCAAACCCCTCAATGGGCGAAAGTCAGAAAGGACGCTCGAAGTGAACAGTGTTAACAGTTCTCAATAATTGCGATTCAACGGGAACGTGAATGACGGCTATGGCTGCCCTGCCAAAATCTCTGAATTTCTAAGTGATCCTGACGTTTAGAGCATCACATAGCTCTGCTTGATAGGAATATATGCTTAGTATACCCGAGTTGCAAAATGTTAAGCGTTTTTCTATATTGTAGATTTTTTGTTATTTTGTATAGTTCTGTAAATAAACATCTATGGTTCGTGGGACATGGGGCGCAGCAGTAGGAATTTCAGAAGCTTGTTAGGATCGCAGAAGAGAACATCTGCGATCGCAACTGTTTAGGCGCTTGTTGGCATGCCCGCTAAAACCCTCGAACTCTTAGAGTGGCCTCGTTTAACCCATCATTTATCGACCTTCGCAGCAACAAAATTTGGCAGCTTAGTGGCTCAAACCTTGGTGCCGCCTCAGTCACGCTCTGAAAGTGAGCGATTGCTCCAGCAAACCCAAGAGGCCATTGACCTAGAGTTCCGCAATGGCAGCCTCAGCTTTGATGGGGTGCGCGAGATTAGTCCTGCGTTGGCGCGGGCACGGGTGCAAGGGGTTTTGTCGGGGTTGGAGTTACTGCATATTGCAACAACCTTGGCTGCTGCACGCCAAATCCGCCGTACCGTAGATCGCTTCCCAGATCTAATACAGTTGCAGCAGTTGGTGGCCGATTTACGCACTTTCCCAGAACTAGAGCAAGATATCCACCGCTGTATTGATGATCAAGGCGAAGTCCAAGACCGAGCGAGTGAGGTTCTCGCAGGAATTCGCGATCGCATGCGTCATCTAAAGCATCAGGTCCAACAAAGTTTGCAGGCTCTACTGCAACGCAAAGCCAATGCCTTGCAAGAGCCGCTGATTACTCAACGGGCGGATCGGTTTGTTGTTCCGGTCAAGGCGGCCCAAAAGGATGCCGTGCCTGGCATTGTGCATGATGCTTCTGCCAGCGGCATGACTTTATATGTAGAGCCGCAAGCGACGGTGAATTGGAATAACCAATTGCGTCAGTTGGCACGACAGGAACAGGCAGAGGCGGAACGCATTCGGCGTCTGCTTTCGGAAAAGGTGGCCGCAGTCCATCCAGAACTAGAACTGTTAGTCGATATTTTGACGCAGTTAGATTTGGCGGTGGCCCGTGGGCGCTATAGCCTGTGGCTGAATGGCAACGCGCCCACCTTTACGGAACAAGGTCAGCCTGCGATCACCCTACGACGGCTGGTTCACCCCCTGTTGCTGTGGCAGCACAAACATGAACAGGGGGCACCCGTTGTGCCCATCGATTGGGTGATTGGCACTGAGATTGCGGTGGTTGCGATTACAGGGCCGAATACGGGCGGTAAAACCGTGACGCTGAAAAACCTGGGTCTGGCGGTGCTGATGGCGAAGGCCGGTATCTTTGTGCCTGCCCAAGATCCGGTCGTGCTCCCCTGGTTTGATCAGGTGCTGGCTGATATTGGCGATGAACAATCCTTGCAACAGAGCCTATCGACGTTTTCTGGCCATATTCGTCGTATCCAAGAAATCACCCATACCCTGACGCCTCACTCTCTAGTGTTGCTGGATGAGGTGGGGGCAGGCACTGACCCATCCGAAGGGACAGCATTGGCGATCGCCCTCCTCAAGTATCTGGCTGACCATGCGCAACTCACCGTGGCGACCACCCACTTTGGGGAACTGAAAGCGCTGAAATATCAAGATCCACGGTTTGAAAACGCCTCGGTGGAGTTTGACGATGAAACCTTGGCGCCGACCTATCGGCTTTTGTGGGGGATTCCAGGTCGCTCCAACGCCTTAATCATTGCCCAGCGTCTTGGATTGCGACCCGAAATTATTGAGCAAGCCCAGCATTTGACCCACCGCGATAACTTCGACCTCAATGCAGTGATTGCGGATCTGGAAGCCCAGCGTCGCACTCAGGAAAGTAAAAACAAAGCCGCAGGGCATCTGTTGCAGCATGCAGAATCCATTCATCGCACCCTAGAGCAAAAAGCCGCAGAACTGAAGGCGCGTGAACGAGACCTTAAGCAGCAGCAAGAAGCGGATGTGCAAAGTGCAATCCAAGCGGCAAAGGCTGAAATTGCAGCGGTGATTCGTCGCTTACAGCGGGGGCCGCAAACCGCCCAAGATGCGCAGCAGGCCACCCAAGCTCTAGAGGCCATTGCGCAACAGGCAGTCCCTAGTCGGGCAAAACCGACGCCTCCACCCAAAGGGTACCGTCCTCAAGTGGGTGATCGCCTGCGTATTCCACGTCTGGGCCATACTGCCGAAGTGCTCACTCCTGTAAACGAAGCTGGAGAGCTGACGGTACGCATGGGATTGATGAAGCTGACGGTGCCGTTGGCGGATGTGGAATCACTCACAGGCGAAAAAGCGGAACCCATTACCAAGCCGAAACCCGCTGTTCCCCAAACCCCACCCCCTGAACCCTTACAGATCCGCACCTCACAAAATACCGTTGACATAAGGGGTCAGCGGGTTTCGGATGCAGAAGTGTTGCTAGAGAATGCGATCGCTAATGCCCAGGGGCCATTGTGGATTATTCATGGCCACGGTACGGGTAAGCTGCGACAAGGGGTGCATCAATTCCTGAGCCATCATCCCCAAGTGGCACGGTTCACCCTGGCCGAACAGGCGGATGGTGGCAGCGGTGTGACCATTGCTTACCGCAAATAAGGGGTTAAATTAGTTTCGCAGCACCAGCAGTATCGCCAGGGGGTGTATCTGGCGACTGAAACGGAGGGCAGGCTCCGGCTGGATGTGCCTATTGCTTAAAGCGGAAAATTCTTCGTGAACTCTTGGCGCGTCATGGGCTGCGATACCTCTAGCCCCTCGCCTCCCAACACCTTGAGCGGTTCCCCTTCAACCGAAATCCAAACAGGCTGGTCTGGATTGAGACTGCTGGCGGTGTAAATTACTTGACCTAAACGCCCTTGCATCGAGGTGCTACCGCCACCGCCTGTAAAAGCTTTGTTGAGGTCAACATGGACGCCGTCTGCTTTCACGGTCACTGAGTTGAGCTTGGTATCAGCGGGAATGGCGCTGCTGACATCGCTATTGGCTGGTCCTTTCAGTAATCGGTCTAAGGCCGCGGTCAATTGTGCTTCTTCCGATCCGCCCGTACCATCTAATGCGACTGGGGCAGGACTTAAATCCAGCTTATCTTGAGGGCCTGTTTTGAGCCAGTACAACTCTGCTTTGGCCTGGGTTGCCGCGGGGGTGGAGGCTGTAGGCTCCGGTGATGCAGATTGTGTAGGGGGTGCAGAGGCGGGAGTGGTTTCAACAGGTGTTGAGGTGGGAGCAGTGGAGGCCACGCCAGTGGGTGGGGTATTGGTATCTAGGCAACCGCTGAGGGTGAACGGCAATGCCGCCACGACCATGCTAGAGAGCATCCCAACGATGCGCATACGAGAGTTCACCGATTCACTCCTCCGGTTGATAAACACACAACTCATCCTGATCCGTCAACTATCTGTTTGTTCACTAATAGTAGGATACAGCGTTGATTTTGCCGCGTCCTGTAGGGTTTTCCCTCCTTAGGCGATCGCTGCTGCTATCCAGTCTTTGAGGGTAGAGACTACGTCGGCGATGGGAAGTTCCGTGGATTGACGATCTGCTCGGGTGACCACTTCCACTTTGCCTTGGGCCAGGGAACGACCTGTAACAATGCGGTAGGGAATCCCAATCAGTTCAGCATCTTTGAACTTAACGCCAGGCCGCTCGTCGCGATCATCGAGCAAGGTTTCAATGCCTGCTGCATTTAAGTCCTGGTAAAGCTGCTCCGCTGCTTCCACCTGGGCCGATTCCTTCAAGTTGGGAATCACCACAATGGCATGGTAAGGGGCGATCGCCACAGGCCAAATGATTCCATCCTTGTCATGGGATTGTTCCACTGCTGCTTGAGCGAGGCGTGACACACCCACGCCGTAACATCCCATCACCAAGGGAATTTCTGCCCCTTGTTCGTTGGTGTAGGTGGCACCCATCGCGGTCGAATACTTGGTGCCCAATTGAAAGATATGCCCAATCTCAATGCCGCGTGCCGTTTTTAAGCACTGTTGCGGGTTATGCAAGGCGCGATCGCCTGCTTGAGCCTTGCGCACATCCACAACTAGCTCTGGCAAAGGCAAAGCCTTACCCCAATTTTCGCCCACCCGATGCAGATGGGGCGCATTTGCACCTGTGACGAAGTGCTTCAGTTCCGCTGCGGTTTGGTCGGCTAAACGCAAAAACTTCGGCGCAACTTTGGTGCCTGCTCGAATCAGAGTATCTGGTAAATCGGGGCCGATGTAGCCCATGGGCACCGCTTCTGTTGCCCAAGTAGATTGTGCTTCTGCATCTGCCACATTCAATGCAATAACGGTTTTGGCCTCATAACGAGCCGCCAGCTTGGTGAGTTCGTTAATCAGCTTCACGTCATTCACATCTTGATCGCCGCGAATGCTAACCAACACCAACACTACTTGCTCTGTATCAAACACCGCTTGATACAACACGTTTTTCACCACCGTAGTGGGGTCGCACTTTAACTGCTGACACAGGGTATCAATGGTCGCTGCATTGGGGGTGTCTTGGGTTTGTGCCTCGCTAAACGGAGAAGCGACAGCGTCGGGTGCCAGCGAAACGGCCTTCTCGACATTGGCGGCGTATTGTCCGTCCTCGGTGTAGAGCACTTCATCTTCGCCTGCATCGGCGAGCACCATAAATTCATGGGAGCCGGAGCCACCAATCGCCCCTGAATCGGCTTCTACTGCGCGGAAGGTGAGCCCAGAACGGCGCAAGATGTTGGTGTACGCCTGGTACATGTCCTGATAAGTCTGCTTGAGGCTCTCGGCATCCGTATGGAAGGAGTAGCCATCCTTCATAATGAATTCGCGGCCACGCATCAAGCCAAACCGAGGCCGAATCTCATCTCGGAATTTGGTTTGGATTTGGTATAGATGCAAGGGTAGTTGGCGATAGGTGCGGATCATATCG
>DATNQK010000778.1:0-2543 GCA_036704065.1 Stenomitos sp. | reverse complement strand
CAAGCCGTAATTTCTAACACGTCGGGGCAAGTGGAACGGTCAATCACTAAGCTATGGTAGCGAGTTGCGGTAAACGGATTGTCTAAGTTAGCAAAGACGCCAACCCCTTGATGGAAAATTGGAGAGGTTTTGCCATGCATGAGTTCTGGGGCAGAGACAATATTGCCGCCATACACTTGACCAATACTTTGGTGCCCTAAACACACACCCAAAATTGGTACCTCTGGCCCCAAGACCTCAATGAGTTCCAAGGAAATTCCAGCATCCTCCGGTCGCCCAGGGCCAGGAGAAATGAGGATTGCATCCGGCTTCATCTGCCGCAACTCTGCCAGCGTAATTTGATCGTTTCGATAGACCCGCAAATCTGCTGCCACCGGAAACTGATGTCCCAGTTCTCCTAGATATTGCACTAGGTTGTAGGTAAAGCTGTCGTAGTTATCGATAACAATGATCACTGAAGAGGCTCCCCAAAGCTCCGAGCGGGAACAAGCACGCGTACCTTAACCCCTGCTTGCACCGCTTTCATAAACAATAGATTCACTAGATTCACTTTCATGAATTGAATTTTAGATGAATCTATTTCAATGCTAGAACAGCATTGTACTTAAGGTTGTGAGCAATACCTTCACTAAAGGCGGCAGCAGTAAACAGGCGGCAACCCCTAAGGCAGCAATGGTGGACATTAACACCGCACCCGCTGCACAATCTTTGGCAATCTTCGCAAGTTCGTGATACTGGGTATCTACCACCAAGTCAACAACCGCTTCAATGGCAGTGTTGAGCAACTCTAGGGTCATCACCAGACCAATGGTTAAGCCTATCAGGGCCAGCTCGAAGGGAAGCAGATGTAGAAACAGCCCTAACCCAATCGCAATCGTACCGATGACTGCATGGATCCGGAAATTCCGCTGGGTGGAAAAGGCATAGGCCACACCTGAGCCTGCATATTGAAAGCTAACCCATAAATTGTGGGCAATCTTAAACGAATGCTCGTGCCGAGTTGTCAGACGCTTCTGTGATGGACGCGTTGCCGTACTGGCAGAAGAATAAAGAAGCTTATCGGGCATAAATTGTACTCGCGTAACTCACACCGAGATTGAAAGCAAGCTTAGCATTCCCTTTGAACTGCGCACAGATGTAGCATATCTTAGCAAAGGACTCTAATACTGTAGCGATCGCGATCTTCGAAAATAATGCCATCTTTAATGAAGGTACCCGAATTCTGCTGCGGACCAGACAGGTGCTTGAGCACCGACTAAGGCCATCAGTTCCGATTGTTGGGTTAGCATTCGCTCTAGCTGAGCGGTATCAGGGTGATCCCATCCCAACAGATGCAACAGGCCATGGCAACTTAACCACATCAGTTCGAGCGGCAGCGGATAGCCTTGTTCCTTGGCTTGACGTGCGGCGGTGTCTAAGGAAATTACAATATCGCCCAGTTGAATAGGCTCATCACTCCCGTCAGGCAGCGGCGGCCCTTCCCATTCCAGGGCTGCAAACGCTAAAACGTCGGTCGGTTGGTCTTGATGACGGTAGGTCGCGTTCAGCGCCTGAATTTCTGCATCGCAGGTGAACACTAAGCTGAGTTCGTAGATGGATGAAGCACCACCGGAAGGACACAAATGGGTCAACCATTGAGCAAAGTACTGCTGCCATTGCCCATGAGACGCGCCGGACAACACAACAGATGGGTCTGCGGCTTGATCTAGGACGTCATTGGGTGACGGTAGCGATGCTTGAAGTTGTAGAGCGAGTTCTACCTGTACCATAGGCAAGGGATTGAGCGTCCATACTGCGTGGATAAACTTAGCGGGTCAGGTAGGCTAACCCAATTAAAACGGCTAGTAAGCCAGCGGTGGTAAGACCAAAATGCAACAAAGATTGCCGCGATTTGCGCACCATATTGCGCATGGCGAGCTTGACGTAGCTATCTTTACCCTCAGGCGTATTTTCGTTAGCGGGCAAGGGTGACGGATGAACTGGGTCGGGAGAGGAGGCCATAGGACGATTGCGTTGGGTTTACTTAACCTAATGTAACAGGCTGATTTGCTTTAAGCTGGCTTCGCTGTGTTGGAAGGGTTTGCTGCACCCATTGCACCTGTCACAACCCTTAAACTGAACTGATCCCGATCCCCAGACAGAAGATTCAGGGCCTCGCAATGACGTAGGATCAATTACGTTCAAGCCGTGATCCCATTTTTATTATCTTTTTTTATATATGAGCCATACGCCGGAAACCGTAGCCCAAGCTTTGCAATCGGCTGACTTGGGCGATCGCCTCGCAGCAGTCAATAACCTGCGCACGCTTCCCACAGAGCCAGCCTTTCAACTGCTCAAGCAGGCGATTCAAGACGCAAATCCGCGGGTTCGCTACGCAGCAGTGAGCCAAATGAGCACACTCGGCCAGCAAGACTTGGCAGAGTCCTTAGAGATTTTGCGTGATCGCCTGTATCAAGATTCAGAACTGGATGTTAAAGCTGCGGCGGCCGATGCCATTGGAGCCTTGCATCTCACCGAGGCCTACCCCGATCTAGAAGCCTGCT
>DATNQK010000777.1:0-1870 GCA_036704065.1 Stenomitos sp. | reverse complement strand
AGAGTTTTGCCGCCGACAGGCAGACATAATTTCCGCCAAAGGCAAAACCTGGCCCGTGTTCCACAAAATGTGGCTGAGGACCACTAAGCGGGTCCGTGGTTGGACGGCATTGGCAATGGTCTCCGCTGGGTCGCCTTGGTTCAAGGTTGACAACACAGAACAGGTGTCGATTTCTATGCAAAACCGACGGCTGAGTTCTTGCGCCGCTGCGACAATTCCAGGATGTTCGCAATCGGTGAGCAGAAGGCGATCGCCTTTTTGCCACGGAAGACCCCACAGGGCAATGTTGCAGCCCACCGAAACCGATTCGGTTAAGGTGATGGTATTGGCCGTAACGCCTAAATCCTGAGCGATCGCCCCACGCAGTAAATCACTTTGGGTGGTCATCTCAGCAAAGACCGACCGAGCGAAGGGGCCATCCTGCTGCATACGCGTATAGGCATCTAGGATGGCATCTAAGGCAACCTGAGGCAGTGGCCCTTGCCCACCGTAATTAAAGTAACGCTTGTTGCGTAGGGCAGGAAAGTGTTGGCGATAGGCATCAAGGTCATGCCCTAATTCAGCAGCATCAGGCATGGAACAATTCACACCAGGGTAAGAAGTTTAATCTCTCCCTACTGTATCAAACCGCAGAAAACACCCCCGACCCAGGCAGGTAAGTATTTCTAGGGAACCTATGGAGCATTGTCAATGCTGCTCTCCTGCGCCAGGTGTCAGCTTTAGCCCTGATTAATCTGGAGCCAATGCATGAGGTGGGCAGGCTCTGTAAATTCTGGCACTGCATCAGCTAAGGCTTCCAGTTGATACACCGATAAAGTATGGATCTGCTGTTCTATCTCTGCGGGAATTGTACCCATCCGGTGTTCTAGCTGGTGCAACATCAGTTCCTTTTCTACCCTCAAGGACTGCGCTGGATCGACCGCTGCTGGGGAGACTTGGGCTTGTTCACCGTCTTCAAGGCAGAGATTTTGCATGGGTTCAACCTCCAACAATAGAACAGACATCAACAGTTACAACGAATCGCCATAGGATCCATTATCTCTGCTTCCCCAAAGTGCGGTGTGCCTAATCTGTGCCGTTACCCTAGACCCCTGTACTTACTGTTGGCTTCCTACCGTGTAATACAACCTAATTCGGAAGGCCCTCTAGCAGCCTATCTAAAACAATTCCTTGCGCCATTGGCATCTGTCCATAGGCAAAGCCAAAGGGAAGGGTGGGCGGTAATAAGGGCAAAAAGGTGTCCAGAATATAGGGGCTGCCGTACAGTGCTAACCCCTGCAACTGGCCGCTGTGCAACAACGCTTCGAACCAATCTTGAGCACGTTGGTTTAAGCCAGCACTCCCGCGAAATGGATTGCCCCGAATAAAGAGCTGCAACAACGCGGGGGCGGGATTGGCTTTGATCCATGCTTCAGGCTCGATGGGGCAGCGGCCATCCACCAGCGTCAGCTCGGTATAGCCACACTGCTGAGGCATAACCAGCGCAGGTGCTTTACGGTTCAGGGTATCGCAACCGATTAAGTCATCCACCACAATGATGTTATGCCCTGCCGATTCGCATTTGGGCACTATGCCACGAAACTGCGCCGACTGCATCAGAATACTGGCAGCGGTTTCCAAGGCAGCGGGTTGGGCCAAATCATCCAAACGAATGGGCGCTGGAGGACGTTGTTCCCAAGCATGACCATGAGCATCTGTTTCTAAGATCTCTAAGGTAAAAATGCGCTGCTTGGCACGCCAAATACGTTCAAGAGAGGCTTGAATGCGCGCTTCTGTGAGACGTCCACTTTCAACAGCGGCACAGATGGCATCAATGGCACCCGGCGGATCAAGAGGCATCATCAGCACATCCGCACCTGCTTCCACGGCT
>DATNQK010000776.1:0-5255 GCA_036704065.1 Stenomitos sp. | reverse complement strand
TGGTGGTAGGTGCTGGCTTGGTTGTAGCGGTCGCCAAATTCGATGAAGATATCGAGGGCTTGTTGGTAGTAGAGACGAGCTTGCTCAAACTCGCGTAATTTCTGGGCTACCCTGCCCAACTGGGGGTAGGTGCTGGCTTGGTTGTAGCGATTCTTCAGGGTTTCGGCAATAGCTAAACTTTGGTGATAGAACACTTTTGCCTGCTCGAATTGTCGCTGCTCAAGAGCGACATTGCCTAGGTCATGCAAAGCTGTTGAACACCAATCCTCTCGATTCACAGATTGGGCAATTTTAAGCATTCGATTGTAGGTATCTATGGCCTGCTCAAATTGCCGCATGTCCTCGTAGGCATTCCCCAGTTTGCGATAAAGACTCAGTGTCAGTACCGGATCGGGGTAGCGTTCTGTTAGCTTTAACCCTTCGTGCAAGTAATCCCTTGCCTTTTCTGGCTGGTGCTGGGTTAAGTAAGCCGAGCCAAGTTTGTAATACACCTCGCGGCACAACTGGACATTTTGCTCTACTAAAGGGTGTCCCGATGGATGCAATTCCATCAAAAACTGTTTCAGTTGCTCGATCTGCGCCTGGTTTTCGCTAGATGCTACCCGAGATGATGGCTGCTCAAAGGCTTGTGTCTGCAACTGCTTCCGGCTTTCTGCCGAAGTCTTAAACGTAAAAACGCCTGATCGCCATGCCCAAAAATCCGGTGCATAAAGGCTAACTCTGGTAATAGCATAGTCAGGTAATACAAACAGCAATGGATAGGGCACTGACTGACGATAAGAATCTCGTACAAAATTCAAGTCCTGTAAAATGGGCGGATAGGCCCCCACCCGATCATTCCCGATCGCCGCTTCTAATCCTTGAATGAACAGCACCAGCTTTTTGTCTGTTCGGATTTGCGCAACCCGCTCAATTAAAGCCTCGCGCAGAAATCTTAAATCCTGCTCCCTCGAAAAATTAAATACTTCCAATTGTATCGACGACGATTTGAATGCTTCTCGCAATGCATCCGCTAAAGTAGCCTTGTCGGCCTCCTGATTTACCTCAACAAACCCAATCGTTAGCCCCTCAGCAAAATCTATAAACGTCAGTAGTTCCGCAAACTCCTGGCGATTTTCCTCTATAAATGAACTACGAGTCGCATCAAGCTGATTCGTCATTTTGACTCTGCAACTCCTGAAGTGCAGCCTGGAAAAATGCGCTCTGTAGTACCGCCGGATTTGGATAATTCCAGCGATCCAATCCGTTGTACTCCAACACCGACGTATTGAACAACATTAATTGACCTGTTTCGTCCTTGGTAATATTTTTGCTTAAACACACCTTGGCCAGCAACGGATAGTGGTCGTCTGGCACAAAACGTTCAAAACTAAACTGCTGCTGCTTAATGGCATACGCCACATCTTCCGCTTGGATTTTGGCATGTTTGCGGGTGCTAGCCGTTTGACACGCACTGCGCGTCATCTGCATCAACTGCCGCACATGGCCACCGCTGGCTTTAGCCAATTCCAACACCAAGTCCCGAGACTCGAACAGCAAATCGACATCCACTCGTTGCTGAATAATTTGGGCCAAACCCTGTAACCCTGCTGGGTCGTGATCCAAATTGCAGCTATTCCGTACTAACTTGTAAACACCTACCATCGAAACAATGTGGGGTTCGCCAAAAGCATTCGTAATATTTTTAGATGAACACAGCACCGAAATTGGCACCGTATAAATAATCGTGCAATTTAATTCCTGAAGTTGGGCTGCGTAATCGAAAAATAGATGATTACCTACCTGCGGCGGCACCCGATCTAAGTTATCGAAGATAATTAAAAACCCCTTGGGATAGAGATGCTTGATTTTTAGATAAGCATCCCGCAACAAAAGGCTAATATCTGCCTTTAGTCGTGAAATATCTCGCTGTAGTGTCTGGCGAATTAAGATCTTTTGCTTATCTGCTCCCTTGATTTGTGCCAACAACTTGACCAGTAATTTGGCAATAAAAGGTGCATTACTTCCTAAAGTTGCCTCTGCTTCTACGCTAACTGATTTTTCAACGGTTTGTTCGTTCTCTTTCGTAACGTCTTTAAACCAATCTTCAACACTTTTTAATAGTCCCGCATCGAATTGGAGTCCCATTTCTCGCAACTCAAATTCGATCTTCTTGAGGATGACGAGATAAAAATCTGTATATTCAGCGTCGTTAATATCGGTTTCTTCATTGGCTTCCAAGTAAACCACTCGAAAGTCCTGTTCCCACTGCCGCCGAATCCTTTGTAATTCTGTACTTTTGCCGCACCCGCGATGCCCCGTAAACAGGATAGTGCAAAAATCCCCTGCATCTTGAAAATCAAGAACCGTATTGACTCCCTCAATGGCCTCTGTTTTACGCACTGCAGCCAAATCGACATAAAACCGATCCAATCCTGCTCCAGAGAGTGGATCGACATCACAAATTTGAAAGGCTTCTTTTAACGACTTAGCGCGATAATCATCGGTCATAGAGTTTTAATTCAAGCCAAAACACAGTGAATTAAGTAGCTTGGCTGTCCACCCCAAGTTTATCACCCTCTATCAAGCGCTTTATGCGGCAACTATTCCAGGCCATTTCTGGAGCGGAAACACTAGACCTGTAAGATAAATTTGGCGTTATCCGTTCACTCTCTATGATTGCTGCTTTACTCGGTTTCCTCTTCCTCTTCAGGCAGCGCAACTTCAGGGAAATACAGCCGTTCCTCACTCGCATCGTATTCAAATAACTCCGCATAGCGGCCCCAATCGATCGCCGTTGCAAACTGACGTTCCGACTCACCCTCAGAGTAATACTCATTCAGTAAATCAATAAAGAAATCTGCCCGCATCGAGTGGTTGCGTTTTTCCTCCAACGTTTGCACCATACTCACCAGAATGGGCACATGGGCCAACACCTGCTGCCGGAATAAATCCTTACTGCGCAAAATGGTTGTTGTGGCAAAATCTTGCCCAATCTCCGTCAGCTTCACATCCCCCTGTGTGGCCTCCGCAAAGTCCAGCAAAATCGCCGCATCTAAAATCGGCAGCAAGTCATCCACCTCTAACTGAATACGCTCCGCCAACCGAGGAATATCCACCGTTCCTTCCGGTTGCTCAGCTACCAACTCCAGCAAACCGCTAATACTGCCCACTCCTGCATGGGGCAAAGGATTCGCGTAGGGAGACACTGGTACTGCCGAGGGAGTGCGCGTCTCAAACTCAGGGGCAGGCAACGGCGCAACATCAATGTGTCCAGTTACCTCCGCCTCTGGATTGGTCATCACCGTGTAAATGTAGTCCACCAACGCCTTAAAGCGATCGCTTGTCCGGTCATGGGGACGTGGCAAATCAATCACCACTTCTCCGCGTACAATCCCAGGATTGGCCCCTAAAATAATCACCCGATCCGCCAAAAAGACTGCTTCTTCAATATTGTGAGTCACAATCAAAATACTTTTAGAAGGGAAGGTTCCGGCATTCCAAAGATCATCAATTTCCCCCCGCAAGTTTTCGGACGTCAACACATCCAGCGCACTAAAGGGTTCGTCCATAAACAGCACCTGTGGCTCTAGCACAAACGCCCGTGCAAACCCCACCCGCTGCTTCATTCCCCCCGAAAGTTCCTTTGGATAGGCATTCTCAAACCCGTCCAGTCCCACCAAGTCGATGGCCTTTAATGCCCGCTGTCGCCGCTCCTCGCGACTGACCCCTTGGGCCTCCAGTCCTAACTCCACATTTTCCTGAACCGTGAGCCAAGGCAAGAGGGCAAAGCTTTGGAATACCATCGCTACATCGCGATTCGGGCCACGCAACCGCTTGCCATTGCTAGATACGCGACCCTGGCTGGGTGGGATTAACCCCGCCATGATCCGCAACAACGTACTCTTGCCGCTGCCACTGCGTCCTAACAGAGCCACCACCTCTTGGGCCGATACCGTTAAATCAATATTGCTCAGAACCGTAAACTCGCCCTTTCCCTCTGGCAGTGGAAAATGCTTGTGAACTTGCTCTACCGCAATTAGAACTTCGGTATCCATAACGCAATCGGTTTCCTTAATGGGGACAACTCAAGCGACTCACAGATGGTACTTCGTCTCGGCTAAATGGTACAGTCGTCGCCAAAACGTGCGGTTAAGGCCCACCACGAATAAACTCATCATGCCGATACCTAAAGTTATGCGCGGCCAGTCTCCAATGGCAGTTGCTTGGGCAATGTAAGCGCCTAAGCCATTGGCGGTAAGGGTGGTGTGCCCCCACGCCACAATTTCCGAAACAATGCTAGCGTTCCAAGCCCCGCCGCTCGCGGTGATGCCTCCCGTCACCCAGGCCGAAAAAATGCCAGGAATAATCAGCTTGCGCCATAGCAACCAACCTTCCAGCCCCAAATCGCGTCCCATCTCTCGCAAATCAGTAGGAACCGTTTGCGCCCCTGCAATGGAATTGAACAGGATATACCACTGCGATCCTAAAGACATCAACACGATACTGCCCCAGTCCAGGCTGATATGAGCATGAATGAAAAACAGGGTCGCAAAAGGAAAAATGAAGTTGGCAGGAAACGACGCCAAAAACTGCACAACGGGCTGCAACAGACGGGCCAAGCGTGGATTAAAGCCGATCGCTACTCCAATCGGGGTCCACACTAAGGTGGCAATGGTCAATAGCAACATCACCCGACCCAGGGTCAGCAGTCCCAGGCCAATCGTTTTGCCGACTTCTACTAACCCCACAGAGGTCAAAATAAAATGCAGCCCCAAAGCCAACAATAGGCCGATGAATAATACCAAGATGCCGTTGTACAGGCGATCGCCCCAGTTTGCACCCTTCGCTTTAGGCGTGTAAGGTGATCGCGGTGGGGTCAGTCTTGCCAGAAGTCGATTGATGAACTCCCCTATTGGCTTGAGTGCCTGCCCCAATAAACGTGGAATCCGAGCTGCTTTGAGTAAGTTGTAGAGCCAAGAATCAGGTGCTTCTGCCGCAGCATTTTGTTCCATCCGGAACTTGTCAGACCATGCAATAATCGGTTGCCAAAACAATTGATTGACCAACAAAATCACCACGGCAATGGTGATCAGTGACCAACCCAGCGCCGCTAAATCTTGTGCGGCCACTGCCGCTGCCACATAAGAACCAATCCCAGGCAAGGTATAGGTGCGGTTCAAAACACTAATGGCTTCGCTCGCGGCCACAAAAAACCAGCCGCCGCCAAAACTCATCATGCCATTCCAGACCAGCCCAATCATGGCGGAAGGTAC
>DATNQK010000775.1:0-4936 GCA_036704065.1 Stenomitos sp. | reverse complement strand
AACAGGTGGATAGCCTGATCTCCACTGTCATGGAAAAGTGGGGCCGAGTCGATGTTTTGGTCAACAATGCTGGAATTACCCGCGACACACTTCTATTACGCATGGGTCTAGAAGAGTGGCAGGCTGTTATTGATCTCAACTTGACAGGGGTCTTCCTGTGTACCAAGGCTGTCAGCAAAATTATGCTCAAGCAGCGATCAGGACGAATTATTAATATTGCCTCTGTTGCAGGTCAGATGGGGAACCCAGGTCAGGCCAACTATAGTGCCGCCAAAGCGGGAGTGATCGGTTTTACCAAAACTGTGGCCAAGGAACTGGCGTCAAGGGGCGTTACGGTAAATGCAGTGGCACCGGGCTTTATTACCACTGACATGACTGAAGGGTTGAAAGCCGATGAGATCCTCAAATTCATTCCCCTAGGGAGATTTGGTCAGCCTGAGGATATTGCAGGGATGGTAAGGTTCTTGGCGGCAGATGCTGCGGCGGCCTACATTACCGGCCAAACCTTCAATGTTGACGGCGGTATGGTGATGGCTTAAAAAGCTAGGGGCCTTTCCCTAACCTTGTCGGGTTGTTGCTTCATGCTAGAACCATAATGCCCAAAAGTGTAGCGCGTCGCATTATGGTTCTAGCGCACGGAGATAGTTTTAGCGCAGCGGTGTGACTGAAACAGGAGCTACACCAGAACTGAGCAAGCCAATTTGCCCAGCGGCTGCTTTACTGAGGTCAATGCCGCAGTTGCAGCGATCATTAATGCGAACGGTGACGGAGCGTCCATTGTTTAAGTTGGTCACTCGCACCATAGTACCAAAGCGATAGGAGGGGTGGGCAGCGGTATAGTCCCAGGTATTAAAGCGCTCTCCAGATGCAGTGGGCGATCCTTGATAGGCATCACTGTAGTATGTTGCAGTTTGTGCCTGGGCCGCAACGGGCGCAAAGGGCAGATAAGCAGATACTGCGATCGCAAAGAGTGATAGGGAGTGTTTAAGCATATTTACTTAGCTGTGAGGGACTAACACAGCCACAACCGTATCAAGCTTGCAAACCTACGTCAAACTTCACAATTTCCTTCTTGCCAACCTCAGGATTTCATGCTTCCTGCTGGATAAGATCCTTTCTGAGTCAAGACTTGCTGCAAGCATACTCATTGAATTCCTGCGAGATTCCTAGCCTCATTAGTCACGAATCCATAACAATTTCGCAAATGACTGTGACATTTTCTCACAATGGCCCCTTGACAACGAGTTGGGGATCGTTCGATGGAAACATAGTCTACGCCAGAATTGGCAGAGTCTTGAATTTATCTCAGCGAGAGGGAATGTCTCTATTTGCTTATATTTGATACTACTTTTGATTAAAAAGACTTAACTCCCATCTGTCTGATTCGCCAGAAGATTTACTGCGCAAGCGTTTAGCCTTCTAAACCCGTAGCTTTGCAACAAATGATTGGGAGGTCTCAAAATCGAGTGAGAGTGGAATCTAGGTCTTGAACTTCCCTCAAAAGAGTAGAAGAGATTCACGAAGTTATATTGCCTAGAGAGAAAATTTACTAAATCCTGTTGCGCAAATGCAACCATCAGTCCCAAATGCTGCATCGGCAGACCAGCAGAGGTAGGAGCTTACTCAATGCGATCGCAGCGTATCTTGCATTTTGTATGCTTCAGAGTGTCCTGCCTGTCTGCTGGTAGAAAACAGGATTCCGATTGCAAATCCGTGAATCCTAAAGCAACGCGTTTCAAGACATTGACCTACCTTCAATATCTTTAAAACAAAATCCCCTCCGATAGGAGAGGAATAAAGAGAATTACCACGAGAGTTGATGAGCACTAAGGCAAAGCTTCAGCGCTACTGTGTAGGTTTAGAACTCCCCATGATTGCGATAGATTCGTGCAAGCCACACAAGACAACATGGCAAGGAGATTTATCTAAGGAAAGTGATTAGCCCATCAGAATCACTGTATCGATGACGTGAATAATTCCATTATCAGCTTCGATATCTGCGGCAACAACAGTTGCATTTTTTACTTCAAATCCATCGTCACAATTGATGCGAATGGGAGAGCCTTCGATGGAGGTAACAGTGCCAAGCTTAGCTAAGTCAGCCTTGGTCAGTTTGCCAGAGACAACGTGGAAGGTCAAAATGCGGGTGAGTTGCGGAATATTTTGCACCAAGGTTTGAATCGTGCCAGGGGGAAGCTTGGCAAAGGCATCGTCAGTCGGAGCAAAGACAGTGAAGGGGCCTGGGCTTTTGAGCGTTTCAACCAAATTGGCCGCTTTAACTGCTGTAACGAGCGTTTCAAAAGATCCAGCACTAACGGCAATATCGACAATGTCAGCCATGATTTTGAGTTTAACTTGACGGGTAAAAGTATCGTTTAAGCAAGGTTAACCCTACTTCTCCATTGAAAGCTACCTCCATGCCTTAACCCTCTTCCACAAACACGGCAAAGAAGAGGGCAGTTTGGCCCAGAGGCAGTCTCAATTTATCAACGTGATTTGTGATTGATAAATTCTGTGCCGCAGCAATGGAGAACATTCAGGTCAGCGCAGTGTGAAAAATCAAGGGATTTTTAACGATAGGTTTGCTGCTGAATATCTCGCAGACGCGCTTCGGGACGCGTGAAGCGATCTATTTGGGCTTCGAAGAACGCACGGTTAGCCTTGAGGTGTTTGGGGTTGGGGTCGTCTAGGGGGTAGAGCAAGGCTTGGCGAAGCGCTTGAATGACGGCAGAGGTGACGCAATACATGGAACGCTGGAAGGTAATGCCTAGCTGAATCAGCATGTCGTCTTCGCCGCGACAGTGTTTTTCGTAGTACTCCAGGAGGTAGGGGGGTAGGAAGTGCAACATATCTTGCATCAGCAAGGTTGGAGGGATACCTGCCGAACCGACGGGAAAGACATCTGCGTACAAAATTCCATAGTGGAAATCTTTTTGCTCGGAAGGAACTTGTCCTGCTTGGGCATTGTAAGATTTCGTACCTCGGAAGGGTGCAGTCCGATAAAAGACCGCTTCAACGTAGGGCAGTGCTGCTTCATAGAGCCACATGAAGCCTTTGGATTTAGGAATAATTTCGTAGCATTCGCCTCGAATGTACACATTGTGGTAGATGGGACGACCTGCGATCGCAAAAATCCCATTCACCAAAAAGTTCATCGCATCGGGGACGCCCTTGAAGCCACCTTCGTCGTAGATATCTGACATTTCAAAGAAAACCGGGGCCATGATTTCCCAGAACAGTCCTAAATTGGCATAGTAGGACATCATGCGGCACTGCTCTAAAAACATATCTGGAAAGAGTTTATAGAGGGCCAACATAGGCGGATTGTATTTGAAATATGCCTTGATCGCCCGATCTGCATTCGCACGGTATTCATCGGTGTCGAGGTAGCCATCGAACAACCCCCAGCCCATATCGCGCCCGTGCCACAGCATCGCCTGCATACAAGCTTCAGCAAATTCCATGTTGACGCGATCATGGAACCAATGGTGAAAAATCTTTGGCATCTTGAAGGTTTCACCCTTGGCCATAAATTCCAGAAGTTCTGGATGGGCCGTGGCTTCTCCACGCCAGATGCGAAGGTCTGCAGTATCCCCTGCATAATGATTGTGCAGATCGAGATATTTCTGCGGCAGAAAGTATTTGAAAAAGGGCAGCGGATTTAGGAAAACGTGCTCAGCAATGTAGAGCAAGTCTCGCCAGTAAAAGTCCATCGGTACGGCATAGGCTTTGTAGATGCCGATAATTTGCATCAGGTTTTCTGGCGTATCAGGCAACATTGCGCCTCCTGCTTCCAGCCGATGAATAACCTCCGCAAACTCATGGGTGGAGGGTGGCAGTTTGGTGGGGGCTTCAACTGTGGGCATAACAGAATCTCCAGATGTGGGGCAATCGACGATGAAGGACTGTTTTCATTGGGACTGGATAGACATTCGGCCCTGTCTAAGCTTGGGGAGCATTCGGTGTCCTTGCGGATAAGGTAGGCCTGTAGTGGGTAAGGTCGTTCCAGGATTGAGCTAACACAGGTAGGGTCGGTTGGGAGGGTCGCTCATACAGCGCGGCAACTTTGGCCATTGCGGCGGTAGTGGGTTCGCTCCAACGGACAAGCCAGTAAGGCTGCACCCCTAAGAACAGAATCACAACTGCCAAAAGTAATGCAGGAATACGCTCAGACCAGGCCACTTTAGGATAGTAAGCCAATTTATTATCTAAACGACCAAAACAGGTGCGGTTGAGCAAAATTACGAAGTAAACCGCAGTAAAGCCAGTTCCCACAACACACAAAAGCGTTTGCCAAGGGAAAATTGCATAGCTGCCTTGGAAGACTAAAAATTCAGCAATGAACCCTACCAAGCCAGGAATTCCCGCACTGGCCATTCCACCCAACACCAGCAAAGCACTGGTCAGGGGCAAGCCGCGCACTGGACTCATCAGTCCATTGAGGGCCGACAGTTCGCGGGTGCCAACTTTGGCTTCGATAATGCCCACTAAGTAGAACAACAGCGCCAGGATAAAGCCGTGGGCCACCATCTGAGAAACTGCACCGACAATGCTCAGTTCTGTGAGTGCGGCACCCCCAAGGAGTACATAGCCCATGTGACCGATGGAACTATAGGCCACCATTCGCTTGATATCATGCTGGGCGATCGCCGCCAGTGCGCCGTACATCACAATAATGGCAGCCCATGCTGCAAGGTAAGGTGCTAAAGCAGTCCATGCTTGGGGTAGCAACCCTAAACCAAAGCGAAACAGTCCGTAAGTTCCAAGCTTTGCCAACACACCACCCAGCAAAATAGCCACAGGAGGCGAGGCTTCAGTGTAAGCGTCCGGTAGCCAGGTATGCAGCGGCACCAGAGGCGTTTTGATACCAAACCCTGCCACAAGAATGACGAGCAAACCGATTTGCAAGCCAAAGGGAATGGTATCAATGGCAGCT
>DATNQK010000774.1:0-3637 GCA_036704065.1 Stenomitos sp. | reverse complement strand
GGGGCAATCATTATTGGCCGTTCGGAGGGGCAAGACATCGGCTGTCTGCCTTCGGATGCATGGCTAGCTGACCCTACACCCTTCCCCACGTTCTTTGTAGTTGACGAGTTCGGCGAGCAACAGGCGTTTATTGGGGACATGCCCGTTTTGCTTTTGGGCGATCGCGCCTGCTATCTGGCCGTGGCTGGCATTTGGCTAGGGCAGCGGTCAGGGGGCGTGATTACCCCGCCTTATGAATTGGAGGTTGACTATCTCGCCTACGAAGATGGCAGCTCTACCGATTCGATTACAGATGAAGACGGCAATTTGATTGAGGTGTAGGCGTGGCTCCAAGGAAATATGCGTCCAATGATTATGATGAAGCGATCGCCCTAGATGGATCGGATCGCCTGCTGTTGCGCCAGATTGTTGGCGGAAATCCGAAGACTACGCGGTCCACGTTGACTGCGATCGCGACGTTTGTGGAAAGCACACTTACGCCAGTCCCAGACCTCACGATTCCACTCACCCTCACCAACACTCAAAAATCCAACGCCAGAATAAACTTAGGGCTAGGTTCAGCAGCCCTGGCCAACACAAGCGCCTTTGAAGCAGCGGGGGCGGTATCGGCAGCATTCTCCGCGCACTTGGGCGCAACTGACCCTCACACTCAATACCTCACCCAATCTAGGGGCGATGCACGGTATCCCCTAAAAACAGACGCAGACCCATACCCTCAGTATCAAACGCAGGCAGAAGGTGATATACGATATCCCCTCAAAGCGGCTGGCGGTGACCTGAGCGGGAACCTTCCAAGTCCAACCGTTGCAAAGATCCAAGGGCGTGCGGTGGCCTCAACTGCCCCCACTAATGGGCAAGCGCTGATCTGGAATGAGACCACCAACCAGTATGAGCCTGGGACAGTTGCCGCAAGTAGTGGTGGGCACACAATCCGCGTCAATGGCGTTGATTTTACGCAGCGAGGGAAGATCAACTTCACTGGCCCAGTTAGCGGAACAGACGACCCTACTAATGATCAGACAATTGTAGCGATCACGGCTTCAGAGGGCGGTGGCATTGCATGGACCACTCAAAATGCCTCCACCTTCAACGCTGCGGCAAACAGTGGCAACCTATTAACACTTGCCGCAAATCAACAAGGCACCCTTCCCGAAGCGCCTGCTATAGGTCAAGTGGTGGCTGCGACAGGTGCATCTGCAAGTGGAATAAAATCTTTGATTGCGCCAGGGGGTGCTATTTTCTTCCCCGATGGCACGAATAACACAGGCGTTCGCACCGTGTCGGGGCAGAGTAGGGCGAGTATTGAATTGCTTTGTACTCAAACATCTCCTGTCCCCCAATGGATTGCACGCCTATTCAGTAATCAGACCCATTGGGAGTTATTCGCGGCTCCAACGACTGGTCCAGGTGCGGATGTAGCTGAGGCTTATCGTGTGGCTGAATTAGCGGCTGGCTATACGATGACCACGGCTGAGATCAATGCGATGGTGGCGTTTGTAAACACCATGCACTCTGGCGGATGGTGGACGGGTGGCACAGCAGACACTTTTGCATGGTATCCGCTACTTGGGGCAAATAATGCTCAGCAGCGAATCAATGCCGTCACCCCAGGAACGGGCGACTTAACCAATATAGATGGAACTCTCACCTACAACTCAAGCGGATTTACAGGCAACGGCAGCATTTATGCTGGCTCCGCCTTCCACGCAACGCACTGGACTAGTTCCAATTATCGTGCCGCATTTATGGCGATCGAGAATTTGCCAAGCGGATCAATTAATCCAATATGGGGGCTAGAAGGTTTTACCGGATCGTACATATTTGGCTCAGGCGCAGGCACTTCCTTAAAAATACATTCCAACGTTCCAGACAATACGCTTTCAGGCATTACCTTCCCATTCACAGGAATTGCAGCATCCCGATCTAGAGATGCCGGGTCTTCTCAAGTTTTCGAGAAAAATTATATTAATGGGACTGGACAATCTAACTCTGAAACAAACCTTGCAAGAACAACTAACACAGACTTTAGACCACTAAGATCTGGCGGCGTAAACCCTCCATCTGGCACCGTTTGCCGTGGCTTCTTGTTACTCAAATCAAATGCAGGGCTGTCGGATGCCAATATGCTGTCGATAAACAACGCTTTGGCAGCATTCCTGTCTGCAATTGGCCGCTAGAAATAGGCCAGCACATCAACCACGCTCAAGTTTGTGTAGTCCGATGCCCTCACCCTTGTGAACTTGAGCGACTTTAGAGATTGAGAATCAGGATCGTCAACCAACCCTGTATTCTCAAGCTTTTGCTTTGTCCCAGTCATCACCATGTCGGTGTTTAGCTTTGCCAAAATATCGCCTGATGGTGGCTCTACTGTAAGCAGTTCCAATTTGTCGTCGCCAGTAATTTTGTAGACTGATCCTGTTAGTGGAGCGCTTAATATAAAATCAAAGGTCAAGATTGTGCCGTTCACATTAAAGATGGTACGATCTGTGACGACCTCTTCAAGCACCTGAAATGGCAGTGGGGATTCTTTAACTCTTCGATAAGAGTATCGGCTTTGATAGTAGTACCCTGTTTTGTCTGCGTTCCCAAAAAAGACGCCTGTATTGTAGTTTTGGCGTTCGGTCGTCCTCGTTTGGGATATCGTTTCAGAGTTTGTAATTCCCACGGAAGACGCTTGTCTAGTGTAAGAAACAACATCGGTGAACGTATCGGCCAAGCTGAGGCCGGGAACAATTGTTTTAGTAATAGTGTTGGATGCGGTTGTTGTGCGTTCTTCAGAGATCAGCTGACTTCCAGAAGTTCCACTGGTTCTACTGGAAAAAAGCGCAATTTTGTCAAACGACTCTACGCAAGCAGCAGTCACGGTGACAGTTGCACCACCAGCACCAAGAGTATTAGACTCCCTACTTTCGTTGATTCCACTGCTCTGCTGCCCCGCCTCAACTTGAAAGCTGTCATTAACTAAATATCCGTGGAAATTGTTCTGGCTAAAAGCCTCCAGCTTGCTAAACGTGGAATTTTGGCTTTGCCTTCCATAGTTGAACGTGGCTGTATACCCTCCGCGATCGCATGGGGCCCCTTGCCTTTCTGTAAGTGCATCAATATCCCCCTGCCCACCTGGAGGGCCAGGTTGTATAACCCAAGCTACAGTCGTTCGTGCCGATTCGTTTGAGCTACCTGAAACGGCAGCGGGGAAAATCTCTGTAATTGCAGACGGAACCACCGCAAAAGATGCCAGTGTTTTGTCGTACCCACTGGTGCTACTGGTCGCGCCTGGAATCCAGTACGGGAAATCAATATTCCACTCAATCGAATTTCCAAAGCCGCCAAAAATACCCCCATTAAAAAATCCAGTGCCCTGAGCACCTAATACAGCGGGGGTGAGCGTGGTTGTGCTGTACTGGGCAGTAGTTCCAAAGGTTAGCAGGTTGGTCTGCCAAAAATCTCGCCCAAAATAATTAAGATATTGAGCCCGTTTGTTGGTGTACGTGGCGTTGCTGCCATCCCCTCTAAAGGTGCGAACGGTAAATAGTGTCGGGTCTGCTACCGACCTACTTTTTATGCTGAAAATCCAGTCGTTTTTCCCAGGCCCATATACCTGAGCGTAGGCATTGATAACTGTTTCTGCACTTGTGGC
>DATNQK010000773.1:0-8713 GCA_036704065.1 Stenomitos sp. | reverse complement strand
AGAGCCAGAAATGCGATCGCCTGTAAACGTGACCGTAATGGGAGTATCAGCCACCAGCGACTTCGGCGTTGTACCTTGCTGCCATGCCGTCAGTTGCCAAGCCGTGCCATTCAAAGATAAAGATTGAGGTTGTGACCCTTCAGAATCAGCCGCAAAAATCAACGTTGCTTCACCCCCTGAAGCACTGCGGTAGCGAATGGCCAATTGCCCCTGAGAATCGAACATCAGGCTTTGAGCCGATTGCAGCGCACTAAAAAAACGACCTTCCTGGGCGCTCATCGCAGGGTCAGCACAGGCCATCCGAGTAGATAAAATCGCACTGATCCGAATCTGGCTCCCGCCTTCGCTCACATAGGGGGCACGGAATCGATTACACCCCCCCGTTCCGCTCACACTCGACCCAGCAAACTCCAGCGTAACCGTACCGATTGCTTTTGTAGCCTTACCTTGGGTATCTTGCAAAGACACAAGCTGCCAACGTTTGCCTTCAACATGAGCCATCAATGAATCGGGTTGGGCATCTGCCATCTGTACTACCTGCCCTTGAGAATGCAAAAAAATAGGGTCAGCAACTGCAACTGCAGAGTCAGCAGCCAAGAGACGAACAGCAGCCAAGACCGAAGCGGCCAAACCAATCGTCCAACCATAGCGCTGCATCGCATAGCGCTGAGACTTTTTAGACTTGAAATCTTGCATGATGTTGCTCCGAGGCATCTTGTCATGCTCTTATCTTGGCCGAATACTTGGCAACTGCTGCACCTGTTACCAAAATCGGAACAAACTAAAACCCAGGAAATTTTCAAGGTTCCCTGGGTTTCAGCCATTAGCGCACTCTAGCCAAAGACTAAACGTGAGCCGTATCCTTCACCAGTTTTTCCCAGCCGAGATCTTTAAGGCTATGGTTGCGGCGCAGCGGACGGGTAACCAACTCCAAAATGTCTCGGGTATTGGCAAACCCGTGAATTTGCGCAAAGGTAAATTCCACCGACCATTTGGTTGTGATCCCACGCGCCTCTAAGGGGTTGGCATGGGCCATACCTGTAATCACGAGATCGGGTTGGAGTTCCTTAATACGCTGAATTTGGTTATAGTTATCCGGCTTTTCGACAATGGTGGGTAATGGCACACCCATTTCCTGACAGGTCTGCTCTAAAAAGGCCAATTCTGCCCCTTGATAGCGCTTGTCCATGTAAGGGATGCCAATTTCATGCACCGTCATCCCACACCGAATCAGGAACCGTGCCATCGACACTTCCAGCAGGTTATCGCCCATGAAGAAAACGGACTTGCCACGCACCAGTTGCAAGTAGTCTTCCACGCTCTCCCACACTTGGGCCTCACGTTCGGCTAATCCTTTCGGCTCAATACCAAACACGGAACAGAGCTTTTCAATCCAAGCACGGGTTCCATCGGGGCCAATGGGGAAGGGCGAACCAACCAGTTTGCACTTGCGCCGCCGCATCAAGGTCGTTGCCGTACGACTCAAGAAAGGATTAACACCCGAAACATAGTACCCTTCCTCTAATACGGGCAATTCGGTGAAGCGTTTAGAGGGTAGCCACCCACTCACTTTAATACCTTGTTTTTTCAGTTCTAAGGTCAACTGGGTGACAACAGGATCTGGAATAGAGCCAAACATGACCAATGGCGGATGATCGTGATAGGCCGACTCTTCAACAGCCACCTCTTCTTTTTTCTTGCCGAAGTTCATCAAGGCAGAAATCGCATTGCGCTCTTTCTTTTCCGTTTCCAGCACCGGCGCTTTTTCGGGGCAACGATGGGCCATTGCCGCCAGCACTGTATCTTCACCTTGGGTAAAGGCGTAATCTAGACCATTGGCACGGGCTACCACAATCGGAATCCCAATTTCCGCCTCCAGACGCGGTGCAAGACCTTCTAGATCGGTTTTGATAATTTCGGTTGTACAAGTGCCAATCCACACAATCACACTAGGGTTGCGATCGCGCTTAATTTGCAAGCATAAACGCTTCAACTCTTCGTAGTCGTTGAGCTTCGCGGAGATATCTCCTTCTTCCAACTCCGCCATTGCGTAGCGGGGTTCTGCAAAAATCATCACCCCCATCGCATTCTGCAAAAAATAGCCACAGGTCTTGGTGCCAATCACCAAGAAAAAACTGTCTTCAATCTTTTGATATAGCCAAGCGACACAGCTAATCGGGCAAAACGTATGATAGTTTCCGGTTTCGCACTCAAACTGCAACCCTTGGGGTTGTGCCTCTACAGATGTCATAACGATTTCTTCCTTAGACCATCATCAGATCAAGTTCTTCCTCAGCCGCCTTGGGTTGGACTGGGTTGAGGTAAAAATCAGACAGGAGTGCAAATAAATCCCGATCCGGTGCATCTTTGGGAACAACACCTTCAGGTTGGGCCAAAATCTGATCCGCAATGCTGAGATAAAAGTCACAGACATAATTCAAAGACGGATCACTCTCTGCCATTTCAAACAGGGTTTTGCCCTTCACCCGCGACACGCGGATATCTTCAATCAGCGGCAATACTTCCAGAACGGGCATGGGTACCGATTCCACATACTTCTCAATTAGATCCCGTTTAGAGGTGCGATTACCAATCAAGCCAGCCAGTCGCAGCGGATGGGTTCGCGCTTTCTCCCGCACTGAAGCAGCAATACGATTCGCCGCAAACAACGCATCAAATCCGTTATCCGTCACGATTAAGCAGTAGTCTGCGTAGTTGAGTGGTGCAGCAAAACCGCCACACACCACGTCTCCTAACACATCAAACAAAATCACATCATATTCATCAAAGGCGTTGAGTTCCTTCAACAACTTGACGGTTTCGCCAACGACGTAGCCACCGCAACCTGCACCAGCCGGAGGGCCACCCGCCTCAACGCAATCTACACCGCCATAGCCCTTGTAAATGACATCTTCTGGCCACACATCTTCATAGTGGTAGTCCTTGGCCTGAAGCGTATCAATAATCGTGGGAATTAAAAACCCTGTCAGCGTAAACGTGCTGTCATGCTTCGGATCGCATCCAATTTGCAATACCTTTTTGCCTCGACGCGCCAACGCCACGGAAATATTGCAGCTAGTGGTTGATTTGCCGATTCCGCCTTTACCGTAAACTGCGAGCTTCACGTTCCGTCCTCTCAATTCAAAAGTGTCTTGTTCAATGCGCTGCCTAGACAATCTGCACTAAATCAACAATGCAGAGACATTAGGTTGAGTGGTTGTTATGTGTGCATTATTGTCCAGTTTTGCTGGACTTGGAAGCCAAAACACAAAGCTGAAGCCAATAAAAAAGAAGCAATACATCAAATAAAATCAATAAAATCATAATAGACCACTAAAACATAAAAATAAAAACTTAAAATTCTAATTTATTAAATTTATTTTTTATATTTGTAAAATATAATACAAAAACAAAAAAGTAACCTTGAGACCCCTTTTTTGAAGTTTTGACCTGAATTTAGAACTGTTTTTACACTTCTTCAGTCAAAAAAACCGGAATGACAACGGCCTCTGCCCAGATAAAAGGGGTTTAGATTTTCATTGTTAAGATTGTTGTCCACCGCTCAAAAGTCTAGAAATGTAAAGTTCTGCGCTCAAACCCCTACAAACTGGCTGTTCTCTTCTGTGCTTCAGGAAGACCTTGGTTTAGGCGCAGGGGTAGAGGGGGCTCCTTCAAAAGGCATATTGGGTCTTCCTAGAGAATCAGAGTAGGATAGGTCTGACCACTTGATGCCAATGGATGTGAACTAAAGATCATGGCAAGCCATGGCTGGTTCTCAAAAAAATTCCCAAAACCTAGCCGCACACTTCAGTGGACGTTGGTTAGGCATTATCGTGCGCTTACGCCTGCTTCGGTGGATTTGACGTGGCAAAAGGTGATTGATTTCGCCGACGTCTCTTGGCATCCCTTAATTGCTCGGACAGATGTCCCCTATGGTCTGGTGCCCAAACCCGGCCTCATCTACAAGGCCATCAATCGATTGGTGCCTTTACCTTTTCGCATGTTTGTAGAAGGGGTCTGTCCTCAAAAGTTGCTCAGCCTTCGCATTTTGGGGTTGCCTGGGGTAGAAGAACGGGTCACGTACCAAATTGAGTCCAGTGTTTGCGGCACTTATATTTCTTACTGTGTAATGATGCGCGGCTGGTTAGCCCCTTTTGTCTGGTCCTTCGTAAAGGGGTATGCGGGAAGGGTTGCAGAGCAACTCGCTGAAGCGGCAGCGGCTGAGAGTTTGGCGCTGGTTCCCAAAAGACTGCGATCACGCCCTGGCACCTGCTTTGACTTCTAAAACTTTGGTTTCAAAACACTTGGTGTAAGCTGAACTGCAAAAACAGAAGGTCGTCCTGAGCTTGGGGGCGACCTAGATCTCCTTTGAGCACCAATTCCAGTCGTTGCCTCAACGATCCTGGCAACCTAACACACCATCACACTTTGGGCAAAGGCATCATTGGCATTAAGCGCACAAGGTCTACCTTTACAGGTCTTGTCTAGCTTGGCAGTTCAAATTCATTGATACACCCGTAAATCTTTAACTGTATTTTTGCGCAGCTACAATAGTACATACAGTTATTTTCTCAACAGTTACTTTATCCAGCAAGCAATTAATTATTTACAAGAAATAGGGGTCAGCTTTCTCAGTTCTATAACTCTCTAGAACCGAGAAAAACAATATCTCAATGCAACCAGTCAAAAGACGGCTTCAAATCATCATTGAAGCTGAAAGTATCTTCCTATATAGATTTCAATACTGAGAACCTGTTATCTCACTTGAGCTACATCTGTTTATCAATCTGCCCTAGATCATCTGCAATTGAATTAGGGCACTATAAATTAGCGCAGTTGAACTGACGCCTTTGCAAGCTTTTTAGACTCCTTATTTTTGTGCTAGGGCTAAGACTTTGTCTTGGTCTAATGGTTCATTGCTGCTTGACAAACTTCAAAACAAACCAGCGTCAAAATAATGGCTTTTTCTTCCTTAGTGCGATCGCTCCTTGTCAGTTCTACAGTGCTTTGTCTTATCCCAATCTCTGTGCAAACTGTACTGAACCGTCCTGGTTGGGCAGTACCGATCAACCAAACTCCTGTTGCCCTTGCCCCCCAACGCGCAGGATGGCAAGCTATCCAACAATTTGCCCTTGATCTGGCAAACCGCGATCGGATGGCACAAGGTCTTGCACCGATGGAAATTGATCCACTACTGGCAGAGGCCGCACAAGCCCATGCCAATGACATGCTCAGACGCAACTATTTCGACCACTATTCTCCAGAAGGCGTATCACCAGCAGATCGCTTAGCAGCCCTAGGCCGCCAAGCATTCCCTGCCGAAAACATCGCCATGCGGGAAGGTCTAGGTTCTAGACGCATACAAGCCTCTGTTCTGGAACGGTTTCAACAGCAATGGATGGCCAGTCCCAGCCACCGTCGCAATTTGATGAACCCCAACTATGTACGATTTGGGTACGGGGTAGCCTTTGACCCCAGCAGCGGCAGAATCTTTGCTGTGCAACTGTTTACGCGTCGCTCTTAAGCACCAGAGCGGGCCGTTGCCTCGTTCAAAGCGTTCTACAGCTCTAAATATTGATCCTGCAAAGCAAAAAGCCCTTCCCAAAAAGGAAAGGGCTTTATTACAGGTGGCGGGGCATGGATTTGAACCATGGACCTTCGGGTTATGAGCCCGACGAGCTACCAGGCTGCTCTACCCCGCGTCGCGCTTTACTAGCATAACTACAAAAAGTAAATTTGACAACTTTTTTGTTTTTGACCTTGGACTGGCCTAACTGCCCAGCATGAACGCAATCAGGAATAGGCCATAAATCACGCCCAGTTTGAGGGCATTCAACGCCTCACCCCAGAGCGATCGCCGTGCCCCAGAACGCCCATAAAACAGCCAACTGATCAATTCCGTCACTAAAACCATCACAGCCGCAACCGTGACATCCAAATAAGCCCACTGTCCAGCCGTGGCCGAAATGCCAATTCCTAAAACAACACCCAACAGCAGGGCTAGCACCAAGGAGGCTAATCTACGCCATGGGTTTTGGAGTTGGTCTTGAATTTGTTGTCCCAACCCATCCACTAAGCGATTCAGTCGCGTATTTTGCATAGGCCTCTAGTTCTCGCCTAACTGACAACTCACACTCGATGCGATCCAGTTTAGATAAGGGAGGGCTCCTGATTGAATCGGAATCGCAATGATTTCTGGAACTTCGTAGCTATGTAATGTTTGCACACGCTGTTCTAAAGCCTCAAAACATCGCTGCGCAGTCTTAATCAGCAACTGCCATTCTGACGACTGCTGCACTTGGTTGTCCCAAGTATAAATAGAGGTAATCGGCATCAGGCTCACACAAGCAGCCAGTTTTTCTTGAACTAAAGTGGTGGCGATCGCCTGAGCCTCCGCTTCAGAAGCCGCACTCACTAAAACCAAGCAGTAGGTATCCGACGACGGAGAACATGACTGGGCATCTTGCATAAATGCGATCTCCTCCAAACCTGTAATGCCAACCACACACCTGTTCCCTCTAGCTGAACAGTACAGCCCCAGTTCTTATGTGCGTTAGACTTTTCCTAGCAGCGTGAAGCATAGATGCCACATTAGCAACTTATCATAAGCAACACTCTGCCGATTGCACCTGAACTGTTGTTGAGAACAAGAATGCGCGTAATTTTAATGACCGGAAAAGGCGGGGTCGGAAAAACCTCTGTCGCCGCTGCTACAGGCCTACGATGTGCAGAACTCGGTTACAAAACCCTTGTCCTCAGCACCGATCCTGCTCATTCCCTAGCCGATAGTTTCGATATTCCCCTTAGCCATGAAGCCGTAGCCATCCGGCCCAATCTCTGGGGGGCTGAACTCGATGCGTTGATGGAACTAGAAGGAAACTGGGGTGCCGTCAAACGCTACATTACACAGGTGCTACAAGCACGCGGATTAGAAGGGATTCAGGCAGAAGAACTCGCAATTTTGCCAGGGATGGACGAAATTTTTGGGCTGGTTCGCATGAAGCGACACTATGACGAAGCCCAATATGACGTCTTGATTATCGATTCAGCCCCCACAGGTACGGCCCTACGACTGCTGAGCCTACCGGAAGTCGGTGGGTGGTATATGCGACGGTTTTATAAACCCTTCCAAACCATGTCCGTAGCGCTGCGTCCATTGGTTGAACCTTTGTTCAGGCCCATTGCCGGATTCTCTCTGCCAGACAAGGAAGTAATGGATGCGCCCTACGAATTCTATGAGCAGATTGAAGCCTTAGAAAAAGTGCTGACCGATAATACGCAAACCTCGGTTCGCTTGGTGATGAACCCCGAAAAGATGGTGATCAAGGAATCGCTGCGGGCTCATGCTTATCTCAGTCTGTACAATGTCTCCACCGATCTAGTGGTCGCCAACCGCATTATTCCAGAACACGTCAACGATCCGTTCTTTATGAACTGGAAGGAAAACCAGTCCATCTACCGCAAAGAGATTTACGACAATTTTCATCCCCTACCCATCAAAGAAGTACCGCTGTTTCAAGAAGAAATGTGCGGACTGCCCGCCCTAGAACGGCTCAAGACAATTCTTTACGCCGACGAAGATCCAGCTCAGGTGTACTACCGCGAAAATACGTTGCGGGTGGTGCAAAACAACAATGAGTACAGTTTAGAAATTTACTTACCTGGTATTCCTAAGAATCAGGTTGAACTCAGTAAATCCGCAGACGAGCTGAATATTCGCATTGGTAACCATCGGCGCAACTTGGTCTTGCCACAGGCGTTAGCCGCTATGCAACCCGCAGGAGCCAAGATGGAAGATGACTATCTAAAAATTCGATTTGCCGCTTAAAGGCAATGCTTGGCATCTATCCTGCATGGATTGAGATGTTGCCTGACCTGACCCGACTAGGGAAATTGCACACGGCGGATTTTCGGGTCTATGCAGGATAGAAAGAGCGCTAGCGCTCTAGGCCGCTAAGGGTTGATTTTCGGACTCAGCATCGCAGTGGCACGTCGCAGGCGCGTAGGTTTCATAAACCTTTTGCGCTTGTGACATATGCATCTCAATGTTTTCCATTAAGAACATGTGGCTTGCATTGGCCATAGGATTCATTAAGGCAGTAACCAGTGTCGTGCTCTCCTTGAGATTAACTGGACGTTGCCAGTAAGCTTCTAGTGCCTTTTCGGCGCGATGACGGCAATACGGTTGCATAGGTGCCCCCCAGTAATATAGATGGTTTAGCGTTTAAGCGTTAAGCATTAGTACTTAGGAATGTTAGGCATTGTTGCTTAGCTATTTCTTTGAGTCTGTAACCTTTCTAACAATATTGCAACACTTTTATAAAAGATCTCCATTAAGGGGTAAGATCCATTCCCTTCATATTTCCCCAATTCTTCCGTCAGTCATACATGGGAAAGCCAAAATAAAGGTCTATCGATGGTGCAGTGTGCCAATTCCTAAAAGCCGTTCTTCGCCCTTAGATCATGTGCCACCCGTCATGACCTAATATGGTTGAGCAGTTTTGTTCGACCTGACGAGAGTAAGATTCATGAAAGCATTGCAGGATAAGGTTGCGATTGTAACAGGCGCCTCTCGCGGCATCGGTAAAGCGATCGCCCTTGCATTGGCAAGTGAAGGGGCATCTGTAGCCATTAACTATGCCAGTTCCAGCACAGCAGCAGAAGCAGTGGTCGCCGAAATCGAAGCGCTGGGTGCTCAAGCCATTGCCCTGCA
>DATNQK010000772.1:0-6536 GCA_036704065.1 Stenomitos sp. | reverse complement strand
TTGGAATAAATCGGTCATCAAGGGCTTAATTTCTTCAAACAGATTGATGTCTGGGTCAAATGATCGTGTGACGCCCTCTAAGTTGGCGAGGGTTTTGGCATATAAGCCCAATGACCCTGGCAAGCGAATTTTGTGGTCGCGAGCCACTTGCAAAATTTCGTAGAAGACTTGGCTAAAGTTGATGGCTGCAAGGTTGCGGTTATAGTACTTCCGCAACAACTGCTCGTAGTCGTGCTCTAGGTCGGCCATATTCACCGACCGAGTTGATTCTGCTAGCTTTAAGGTTAATTGGGCACAGCGCTGCGCATCAATTTCGACAATCGCGAGCAGCAATTCTGTCAGGACCCGTTGCGTGTTGGGGTCGAGCCTGCCCACTAGGCCGCAATCGATTAGGGCAACGCGGCCTTGACCCAGGTAAAACAAGTTGCCTGGGTGGGGATCGGCGTGAAAAAAGCCGTCCACGTATACCTGTTGGGCAAAGGCGCGAAACAGAAGTACGGTGATGGCCCTGCGCTCGGCTTGCGGTTCATTGGCATACCCAAGGCCCTCTAATCTTGATTCGAGCAGCGGTGTGCCTTCTAGCCATTCCATCACCAATAGGGTTTCTGAAGTGAGTGCCCAATGGATGGCAGGAACAACCATTTTGCTGGCATCGAACCAGCGGCCTCGGGCCAGGTTACTGCGCAGTTCTTCGGTGTAGCTGGCCTCGCGCTTAAAGTTGAGTTCGTTTTGTAGCGCTTCAGAAAATTCCCTGGCTAGGTTTTGCAGTTCATAATCTTGTCCCAGTTCCGTTTTGGCGGCAAGGCTGGCCAAGAACTGGATGAGCTGGATATCTTGCTGCACAATGGCAGCAATCCCAGGTCGCTGAATTTTGAGTGCAACTTCTTCACCATTGAGGAGGGTGGCGCGGTGAACTTGTGCAATTGATCCGGCGGCGATCGCCTGTGGCTGCACGGTGGTGAACACTTGATCCAATGGTTGTTGCAATGCCTGCTCTAATACAGGCTGAATGGCTTCCCACGGTACAGCAGGGACGTTGCTTTGCAGTGTAGACAGGGCCTCAATATAGGCACTGGGCAGCAAATCTGGACGTGTGCTTAATAGCTGTCCCAACTTGACGTAGACAGGCCCAAGCTCAATCAAGATTTTCTTGAGGGCAGCAGGTGGCGGAAATTCCGGTTCTTCTGACTGGGTGCCTGTCAACAGATGCCGCATGTAGTTCCAGCCATTGCGGAGCACCACTTCGGCAATTTCGCGCTGTCTGGTGCGCGTTTGAGTTAAGCCTGAAAGCACTGTGTTATTCTCCGTGCGATCGCTATGGGTCTGTAGTCTGAGGCTGAATCGAAGTGAAGTCGGTTCCCAGCCACCCTGCAAATAAAGCCTGTTGTGCTGGGGTGGGCGTAGGCAAAGGTTGCACCTTAAAGCTATGGGGGATGGGTTCAGCTAAAACGACAGGGCACTGGCGCAGCATATCCTGATGGAATACGGTCATCAGCACTGTATCGCCTGGTTGGTACTGTTGTAGACGATCACTGAGCTGTTCTGCACTCACACGGAAATTGGCGATCGCCAGTAGTTCGTCGCCAGGTTCTAGCCCCGCTTGTTCAGCAGGGGAACCAGCCTCGACAAACTTCACCACAGCAGCCCCCTGTTCTGTCTTCACCGTTACGCCAAAATAAGGCGTAGCGGGCAATTCCGATTTAACGGTCAGCCCAAACGGTTCTAGGTATTTGGCAAAAGGCAGCTCTGCTGTACCGTCAATATAGTTGGCCCAAAATGCGGTTAAATCTTGGCCTGCGGCTGCTTCAAATGCCGCCTTCAGTTGCTCACGCGAAAAGCCAACTTCTACCTTGCCGAAGTCTTGCCATAGGCTCCGCATCACATCATCGAGCGATCGCTGATTTTGAGTTTGGGTGCGGATGTATAGGTCTAGTAAAAAGGAGATCAGTTCTCCCTTGAGGTAATAAGAAACCTGGACATTGCGACTATTGGCATCAGGGCGGTAGAGCTTAATCCAGGCATCAAAGCTCGATTCGCTGACGGGTTGAACGGCACGCCCAGGCGTACTTTGTAATTGGGTAATTGCTTCGCTAACTTTTTTGAGATAAACATCTACGCCATAGATCTGAGCCCGCATTGGGATCACTAAATCGTAGAAGCTGGTTGTGCCTTCGCAAAACCAGAGGCAATCTGTGTAGTTTTCTTGGTCATAGTCAAAGGTTTCTAAGCCCTGGGGACGAATTCGTTTCACATTCCACAGGTGGAAAAACTCGTGGGCCACTAAACTCATGAACTTCTGGTAGCTGTCTTCGTTGCTAAACCCAAACCGAGAATAGATCAAAGAACAGGCAGCTTTATGTTCTAATCCGCCATAGCTATTGGCTACAAGGTGCAGTAAAAATAAGTACCGTTCATAGGGCAACCCCCCAAAAAGGGCCGCTTCCGTCTCGACAATGCGTTGTGTGTCCTTAAGGATGCGTTGCATGTTGAGGTTGCCTTGGCCCCAAACTGCAAACTGGTGCGGTTTACCTAAGGCCTCAAATTCATAAATGGCATGGGTGCCAATTTCGAAGGGGCTATCTACGAGTTCATCGAAATTGGCGGCTTTATAGGTATGGGGCAAATTACCGACCGGAGGCAAAGGCGTGGAAACTTTCCATTCAGGGTGAGGGGGTGTAATTGTAATGGCGATCGCGCAATGTTCATACCCTGGAATGCGAAAGAACATCGCCGCAGGATTGAAGTAGCCGTGGGTTGCATCCAAATGATTGGTGCGTACCGTCAATTCGTTTGCAAAAATCCGGTACTGGATTTTAATGCCTTCTATGCCTGGGGTCTTAACCTGCCAATGGTTTTTGCCGACTTTGTGCCACTCTAATTCCTGACCTTCTGGCGTTTGGGCCGAAAACCCCTGGAGATGTCTTGCATACTCGCGGACTAAATAAGATCCGGGTGTCCAGACAGGAAATTTCAGATCTAAGCTGGGCTCAGACCAGCCGCCAATGACGAAGGTAACCTCAAACAGGTGGGCTTCAGGTCGCGGCAGTGACACTTCATACTCAAATCGAAGTGAATCGGTTAAGCAGTCGGAAACCGCTGAAGTTACAGCTTGCGTCATAATTCCCAGCGCACCTGTCCAGTTTTTCTACCCTAGTGTAACGACTCAGGCAGGGGAATGCGCGATCGCCATTTCCGCAGAGTATGAGATTCACGGTTAGCGTAGAATCACCTGTCCACAAGCTAGAGCGCTAATTCCACAACCACCGGCGTGTGGTCACTGGGTTGAGTGAGCGATCGCGGTGCGGTATCAATCACGCAACTAATGGCCTTCTCGTATAGCTCAGGGGTTAAGTAGTGATGGTCGATGCGCCAACCCATATTGCGTCTGAATGACGCTGCGCGATAATCCCACCAACTGTAATGGCCTGTCTCTTCGGTAAACTTACGAAATGCATCGGCAAACCCCAGGTCTAAAATCGAGCGCAGCGCCTCCCGTTCTGCCGGAGAGGACATGATGTGTGTCTCTTTATTCGCCGGGTCGTAGATATCGCGATCTTCCAGGGCAATATTAAAATCGCCGCACATCAAAATGGGTTGGCCAGCCTGGAGCAGTTGTTTGAGGTATTGTTCCAGCACCTCAAACCAGCGCAGCTTATAGTCGTATTTTTCGCTGCCTATGGCTGATCCATTGGGGACATAGAGATTGACGATTCGAATACCAGGCTCTATCAGCGCCGAGATTACCCGCTTTTGGGCATCAAATAACGCTATGACCTCGGAAGATAGTCCTGCTGGCTCTAGCACGCCATTGAATCCGTAGCCGACATCCTGGAGGGGATGGCGGCTAATTAGCGCCACACCGTTGTAAGATTTCTGCCCCCAGATGGAGAAATGATAACCGCGTTCTTCAAAGGGCGATCGCGGAAAGTTCTCGTCCGCTGCCTTTGTTTCTTGGACGCACAGCACATCTACCTCGCTTGTTTCCAGCCAATCCAACACATGGGTTAAGCGGGTGCGAATCGAGTTAACATTCCAAGTCGCGATTTTCATGGATTCCAGACAATTTTCCATAAAAAAAGAAGGCTCCAAGTTGTGGAACCTTCTTTTGAAAGTACCCCCAGGGGAATTCGAATCCCCGTCGCCTCCGTGAAAGGGAGGTGTCCTAGGCCTCTAGACGATGGGGGCAAGGAACTTTCAACTTTCCTAAACTATCGAATTTTGCCCCCTTTTGTCAAGCCTCTATCTCATCAGTTTTGAAAAAGCCAAAACCAAGGCTACAGCTAGGACAGAATGTAAAGCATTGAAAACAGGATCACCCAAATCACATCTACGAAGTGCCAATAAATTTCAGTGGCTTCTACGCCAAAATGCTCCTCGGCAGAATAGTGACCGGGACGCCGCGATCGCCACAGCACCACGGACATCAAAATCACCCCTACCAAGACGTGTAGTCCGTGGAATCCAGTCAACACGTAGAAGGTACTGGCAAATAGATTGCTTTTGAGGCCAAATTCGAGGTGAAAGTACTCATACAACTGGCCTGCCAAGAAGGTGATCCCCATGGCCATGGTGATTAAAAACCAGCGCCGCATGCCAGGTAGGTCGTTTTTCTTCACGGCCACATCGGCTTGATGGATGACAAAACTGCTAGAGAGCAGAATGATGGTGTTAATGCCTGGCAACAGTAGCTCTAGGTCTGGCGTTCCTGTGGGGGGCCAAGTGGGTGCAACGGCCCGAAAGGTGAGATAGGCCACGAATAAACCCAAAAAGAGCATACTCTCGGAGGTCAGGAACAAAACAAACCCGAACAGACGATGGTCGGGATGTTCGCCATGGTGACTCGCACTAGAGGCAGTTGCAGAATAGTTTAGATCTGCTTGGCTTTGATCGACGGTAGACCCTTGCATGAAATGTTGTCCCATTTTTCAGTGGATAAAGGGCGATCTCGGCGATGGAGATCGCTGGCTGAAGATGGAGGGTTCTAGGCCCTCAAACTGCCTGAACGGCTGATGTTTCCGTTTCCTCAGATGGCACATGGCCGTAGTCATAAGGTCCGTTTGTGAGTACCGGATCGCTGTGGAAGTTCTCGACAGGGGGTGGCGAACTGGTGGTCCACTCTAAGGTTAAACCGCGCCAAGGATTTGCCCCTGCGGGTTTTCCTTTAAACCAGCTCCAGATGGCATTGACCAAGAAGGGCAGTGTGGAGACGGCAAGAATATAGGACCCAATGGTACAAAACAGGTTGATGCCTGCAAATTGTGGATCGTATTCTGCCACCCGTCGGTTCATCCCCTGCATGCCTAGGACGTGCATGGGCAAAAAGGTCATGTTGAAGCCAATGAAGGTTAAGGCAAAATGCACTTTACCCCAGGTTTCATCCAGGAAACGGCCTGTGACTTTTGGAAACCAGTGATAGAACCCTGCATAGATACCAAATACGCTCCCGCCAAACAACACATAGTGCAGGTGGGCCACCACAAAGTAGGTGTCGTGAACGTGAATGTCGAAGGGCACCGAGGCAACCATGATGCCGCTGAGTCCGCCAATCACAAACATAGAGACAAAGGCGATCGCAAACAGCATGGCAGAACATAGCCGCAGCTTCCCACCCCAAATGGTGGCGACCCAGCTAAAGACCTTAATCCCAGTGGGGACGGCAATCACCATGGTGGCAATCATGAAAAACATGCGCAGCCAGTCTGGGGTGCCACTGGTGAACATATGGTGCGCCCACACGATCAGCCCTAGGAAACTAATGGCCAAACTGGAATAGGCGATCGCCTGGTAGCCAAAAATGGGTTTGCGCGCATGAACGGGCAAAATTTCTGAGATCATGCCAAAGGCAGGCAAAATCATGATGTAGACCGCAGGGTGGGAATAAAACCAGAACATATGCTGGTACACGATGGGATCGCCACCCCCAGTGGGATTAAAAAATGCTGTGCCCACCAGCAAATCAAACCCTAATAAAATCATTGCCCCTGTTAAAACGGGCGTTGCGGCAAGCTGCAATGCCGAGGTGGCTAGCATTGCCCAACAAAACAATGGCATCTTGTTGAGCGGCATGCTCGGAATTCGCATCTTCAAAATGGTGACGACAAAATTGAGCCCCGCCATGATTGAAGACGTGCCCAGCACAATCACCCCTGCAATCCAGATGGCCTCTCCCGCCTTATTCACCATTAAGCTTAAGGGTGGGTAGGAGGTCCATCCGGCGCTGGCTGGCCCCACAAAAAAGCTCAGCAATAACAAAATGCCCGCAGGCGGAATCATCCAGAAGGCGATCGCATTGAGTCGGGGAAACGCCATATCCCGTGCCCCAATCATCAGCGGAATTAAATAATTGCCAAACCCCCCGGTCAGGGTGGGGATGATCCACAAAAAGATCATGATCGTGGCGTGGATCGTAAAGAGTGCGTTGTAGGTTTCGCGGCTGACGAAGTCAACTTCAGGGGTTGCTAGCTCTGTCCGTACCAATTCTGCTAGAACACCGCCGATCAGATAAAAGGCGAAACTGGTCACCAGATACTGCACCC
>DATNQK010000771.1:0-3379 GCA_036704065.1 Stenomitos sp. | reverse complement strand
AGCAGGGGAAGTATTGGAAAATACAGATGCTCCTGAAACTTATCCCCAAGATCGTCTGTTATTGACCGATGTACAGGCAATCACCCAAGGGTTCATTTCTATCACACCCTTGCAATACAACCTGACCTACTATGCCCAGGTGGATACAGTGCAATCGTGGGTGCCCCATTTTACGCTGCCGCAGCAGACGAGCTAAGGTTCGGATTGGTAGTCGATGCCCACAGCGCCAAAGATTGGCGTATTGTGGATCTTATAAAATGTGTCAAAATGTAAACTGTGTGGGTAACCTCTTCGACCGAATCTAACCTACAGCCGACGCATGTGGCGTTAGGCAACTTTGATGGCATTCATTTAGGGCACCGCGCAGTCATTGAAGCCCTGTTTATCGAGGTTGAGTCTCCTGCCTGCTCGGTACAAGCCCCCTTGGAACTTCAGTCCAGTAGTCATGATGCTGCCCTGCTGCCGCGCTTGAGTGCGCCAACCACCTGCTACCCGACGGTAGTCTCTTTTAATCCTCATCCCCATGCCTTTTTTAGTGGACAGCCAAAACCGTTGTTGACGGTGTTGTCCGAAAAAGTAGCGCAGTTGGAACGCTTAGGGATTGCCCAATTGGTACTGTTGCCCTTCAACCGCGAACTGGCTGATTTATTGCCGGAAGACTTTGTTGAACAAGTTTTGGTGCAGCAGTTAAAGGCCCAAAAGGTCAGTGTCGGTTTCGACTTTTGTTTTGGTCGCGATCGCTCTGGCACCGCTGCCGATTTACAGGCGATCGCCGCTCGTTATGGCATTCCAGTCCTGATTGCACCGCCTCAAATGGTGGATGGAGAGCGCATTAGCAGTTCCGAAATCCGTTTGGCCCTCGCCCAAGGTGACCCACAACGGGCGCAACGACTTTTGGGACGCCCCTATAGCTTGAGCGGCACCGTTGCGCAAGGGCAGCAGTTAGGCCGCACCCTGGGATTCCCAACTGCCAACCTAAGCGTTGCTGAAGAGAAATTTATTCCCCTGCGAGGGGTTTATAGTGTCTGGGTAGAAAGTGCGCTGTTCCCGACACCGCAGTTGGGCGTGATGAACATTGGGTTACGGCCTACCGTGAGTGGCTCCCGCGAAACCATCGAAGTGCATCTGCTCGATTGGGCAGGCGACCTTTATGGGCATACTCTAACCGTACATCTGCATCGGTTTTTGCGACCGGAACAGAAATTTGCCTCGTTGGACGCGCTTAAGGCGCAAATTGGTCAGGATTGCAAAACCGCTCGCGCTCAATTAACCGAATTGACTTGAGGGTCTGCACATGACTGCCTTTTCCATTCATAGGAAAGGCTGCAACTTTATTGTCCGCTTCATCCAAGGGTGTCCTGCATGGTTCAAACTGCCTTATCTGCCAGCCACGCTGAGGATGCCGCTCAGCCTCGTCCCATTGAGCAACTGATGACCAATCTGAATGCTGTCATTGTGGGCAAGCAGCAGTCTATTCGGTTGGTTTTGGTCGCTCTGCTCTCGGGAGGACATGTCTTACTAGAAGACGTGCCTGGTGTAGGTAAAACCTTACTCGCAAAAGCCCTTGCACGTTCGATTGATGGCAAGTTTCAGCGCATTCAATGTACCCCTGACCTGTTGCCTAGCGACTTGACCGGAACCAATATTTGGAACCCCCAAGAGGGGCGCTTCGAGTTTTTGGCAGGGCCTGTGTTTGCCAACGTATTACTGACTGATGAAATCAATCGGGCAACCCCTCGCACCCAATCGGCGTTGCTTGAGGTGATGGAAGAGACGCAAGTCACGATTGATGGTGTAACCCATTGTGTGGATGCTCCTTTTTTTGTAATTGCGACCCAAAATCCCTTGGAATCTCATGGTACGTTTCCGCTGCCTGAGGCCCAGCTTGATCGTTTTGCGTTGGCCCTGAGTTTGGGTTATCCCAGTGCCGACGAAGAACTGGAGATGTTACAGCGAACCCAAACAGGTTTGAAGCTCAATGCATTGCAGCCCTGTCTATCTCTGGAGACATTGCGTCAATTGCAGCAGGCTTGCTTACAGGTGCGGGTTGAGGCATCCTTACAACGCTACATGTTGGATTTAGTGCGAGCGACCCGAGAACATCCCCACATTCGGTTGGGTGCGAGTCCACGGGGCACCGTTACGCTGCAACGAGCGGTTCAGGCGATCGCCTTTCTCGAAGGGAGATCCTATGCCATCCCCGATGATGTCAAGCATTTAGCGCCCTATGTCCTAAGCCATCGGATTTTGCCCACCAGTAGCTACCTGCCCCGAACCATTATTGAGCAGTTGCTCCAGACCATCCCGATTCCTGACGTTTCAGGTTGACATTAACAAAGAAGTTCAACGGAACTGAGCGGCTGCTATAGCCGTCTCCACAAAGTGAAGCAGTGCAGCGTTATTTAGCTATACTGCTTAAATCTTCAATGCCTGTGCAAATTGAAGGTAGTAGGGGGATCGGGCATCATTGAGCCCCCTCTAATCCGCCGCAAGGATCTGCCATCCCAGTGAGGCTAACGCGGATCCGTTGCTCTTCTATGACCATCCGGCGGCACGAACCATTTTCCCTAGAACTTGCTTCCCAGATTGAATAATTTGCATGAAACAGTTTGCCTTGTTTTTGAGAAGTGTCCGTAGTCAACGATGGTCCAAACTGTTTGCATTAACCTGTATCGCCCCTGGGCTGGTACAGACTGGCGTACTGCCAGGTGCTTCATTGCAGGCTCAAGCTCAGTCTTTGCCATACTGTCAGTTTCCGGTGCAGTCATTTAGCCAAAAAAATACCCTGCTACGGGAAGGCTTGCGAGGCAATGTGCAGGCACGACAGGCTTACCAAGCATTAATTAGAAGCGATGCTCAACAGTTACAGCAATGTCGTTCTCAAAGTTGGCTGAAAACTCAGGCCATCTGGTTACGCCTTCATGATTGTGACCTACAGCCTGGGGTGCTAGAAAGCGTATTGGATCGGATTGTTAGCCGAGGCTACAACCGAGTGTATATTGAGGTCTTCTATTCTGGACACGTCTTATTACCACCAGCCGAAAACCGCACTGCTTGGCCTTCAATTGTACGCAATCCTGCATTCGCCAACCGAGATCTGTTGGCTGAAGCGATTCAGAAATCCCGAGAACGGGGCTTGGAACCCTACGCTTGGATGTTTAGCCTCAACTTTGGATACTCCTACGGCAAGCGGGCTGATCGCGCACACACATTAGCGCGTAATGGATTTGGCAAAACAAGCATGACTGTGGTTGATACCACCAATTCTGACATTGACATTGGCAAAGGTGATGTCGATAAAGTTTTTGTCGATCCCTACAACCTCCAAGTGCGGCAAGATTACGCGCAAATGTTGCAAGCTGTCTTACAACGACGGCCC
>DATNQK010000770.1:0-2932 GCA_036704065.1 Stenomitos sp. | reverse complement strand
TGCCACGCCAAGCTGCCGCTCTAAGTCTCGGTCAATCTCCTCTAAGCGGGGGAGCTTAGACATATTCTGCAAATACTCGAGACGCGATTTGCTCAAGCTATCCACTTGATTTTGCAATCCCATCCGTTGCACTTCTGCCTGAGCTAGAGATTCAGAGAGTGATTGTTGCGTCTGCCCTGCTTGAACTGTATTTAACTGCGTCGGAGAAGAGGCTGAAGTTGAGAGGCCAATAACTTGATTAACTTGAGTTCCTAAAAATGAACTGAGCGCTGTTTGTCTCTCCTCTAAATCTCTAATTTGAGGGTGATTGGACTGAAACTGAGTCCGTGCCGTAGCTAATAGGCGTTGGACATCTTGCAAGTCAGTCAGCGCTTTTTGCACAGCGGGAGATTGACTTAAGGCATTTACTTGTAGGGCTTGTTTCGGCGACAGCCCCACTTGATTGCGCAGTGATTGGCTCCGAGTATTAGCCTCCGCTAACTTGCCTTGCAAGTCGGTGAGGCTGGTTTGCAGGGTTCCTAAAGCGGTAACAGCACCCTGCTGTTCAGCTGGAATTGAAACCACCTTACTGCGTTCTTTAAAGATACGGAGGGCTTCTGCATACCGTCGCACATCTTGTTCTGCTTTGGGCAGTTGAGTTTCGACAAACTTACGCGCAGCAGTGGCTTCCTCTCGATTACTTTCTAAGTTACGCGCTTTGTAAAAGCTCATTAAGGTATTGACAACCTTAGTTGCTAATTTAGGATCAGCGTTTTTATACTGAATTGAGATAACGTCAGTATCCTTGACGTTGGTTACCGTTAGGTTTTTCAGGAAGTCGACGGGCCTAAGTTCATCCGTTGGAGGAGATGGCATAATACGCAGGGTCTGCAAAATGCTAGGCTGCCATCTTAAATTTAATGCCCGTATTGTTTTGAGCAGTAAGGGGTCAGAGGTAATAATCGCGATCTCTGTACTGGCCGGATTAGACTGACTGGTGAGTGACTCTAATACCCCTGCCGTGCTACCAGAAGCCGAATCCAAAGAGGAAGAGGGGGTTAATCCGCTGTCTTTCTTGAGTAAGACTAACCCTTCAGGTTGGTAAATTGGTGTTTGTAAAGCAGTGACACCTACGGTCAAACCAATCGTGCCAAGGGTCACCAGGGTGGCAGGCAACCATCGGCGACGCACGATTAACCAATATTGTCTTAGGTCTATGGACCCTTCCGTTTCTTCCATGCTGTTTTACAACTAATGACACCTGAGGTTAGGACTTTCCAGTAGAGGCACCCTGACTGATTAAATCATGTCTTGGTAAAGTCTATAACTGGGTAACTTGAACTTCGATTAGGAAAAAAGATCAATAAATAAAAATGATGCTTTTGCCTAGAATACTCGGGAACAATCGATATAAAGCTGCATGTCTAGAAATCATAGTTGCTGATGAACCGGATCGTATGTCGAGCATTTGACGCGATGACGACAATACTCTACCAGCCTCGTCACACTTTAACAAATTCTCTTCTACCCCTTAAACTTGGTTTTTACCCTTAAACGATAGAGGACTCATGCCTGAACGATTTTCATGGATTCTACCTCAGAAGCTTGCTGTAGGATCTTTCCCAAATTCGACGACCTCTATTTCGAAGCTAAGGCGCGAGAATATTACCGCCGTGCTCAGCTTGACGGAAAATCATGAGCGCTTGGTTCCCGATGAGGTGGCGCATAGTTTCCTATGGGAGCAAGTTCCAATTCCTGATGGTTTTAAGGGTGGCATTCCAACGGAAGACCAATTCGATAAGGCACTCCAAGTTTTGGACCGTTGGTATCGCAAAGGGCATGTGGTATACGTGCATTGCTTGGCAGGGGTGGGACGCTCTGCCTCGGTCTGTTCGATTTACATGGCTGCTCGGCAAGGGCTGTCGTTAAGTGATGCGATCGCCCATGTCAAGGCGCAACACAAGTATGCTGCTCCGGATCCCAATCAAATTGAGGTCATGCAGAGGTTTTTAACTTCATCGCTGACAGAGTGACGCACCTCGGTAATACGATTGCGCGAGTCGACCAAGACCACTGTGGGTTCAAAGTTTGCTAGTTCTGCAGTGGTCAGTTGCGCATAGGTCATCACAATAATGCGATCGCCCTTGGCCCCAAGCCGCGCAGCAGCCCCATTGAGTTCAATCACTCCGGAGTAGGCGGTTGCAGGAATGGCATAGGTAATCAGCCGTTCCCCATTGTTGACATTGACCACCTGCACCTGTTCATAGGGAAGAATGCCAGCCGCTTCTAAAAGATGTTGATCAATGCTAATACTACCCACGTAGTCCAGGTTGGCACCTGTGAGAGTACAGTGGTGAAGCTTTGACAAAAGAAAAGTGCGCTGCATGTGGACTATCCTAATTGGAGCGAGCCGATGGTGCGAAGTGGTAGAGGTAAGGTTCTCGGGTAAACTCGAGAATGCAATCTTATATTGTGATCCTAGTTTTTTTGCTTGAAAACTGCCGATCCCTTCGATACGTTAAGTTGGAATGTTCAAACCCAATTGCGACAGCTTTGGGAAGCAATGCAATGGCAGTTAATGCAGTGGTTCGCCAGCTCACCTGCTCCCCACTCAACCACAGATTGGCTACCATCAACTGTCTTTTGGATTGTACGCATTTTGGGGGTCTTGCTGTTAGCGATAACCCTATTTCTGAGCGTTAAACCCTTAGCAAGATGGCTGCGCCAGCTGCGTTTGCCTCAACCGCTGCGCTCTCGCACGCAGACGACTCAACTCCAGTCATCTGCCAGTTGGTTAATGATGGCTCATGACGCCCAGCGAGTGCAAGATTTTCGCCGTGCTTTTGAAGCGCTGTATATGGCGTTGCTAGTGCAACTGCATGAATCAGGGGTGCTGCGCCAAGATAGCGCACGGACTGATCGCGAATATATTCAAGGACTCGATCAGCTTTGG
>DATNQK010000769.1:0-2351 GCA_036704065.1 Stenomitos sp. | reverse complement strand
TATACTACGTACCACTTTCGTCGCTGCTAGAATCTTCTGAGCTGCTCATCCCTTTGAGATTATCTCTCCTTGCCATTGAGAAATTGGGGTTTTAGCCAGCCATTTGATTTTGCTGCTAAGCGCCCATCACTGGGTAATTTTACTAATTCATGGGTTGTGAGCCGCCCATCGAGTTTTATTGCTGAAGTCCCAAATGCTGTGGGTTTTATTGATTAGCGAATTACTAAGCCTATCCTCCAGGGATGTAGCCAGCAGTTTGCTGCATCATGCCTACAGGTTGCATTGAACCACCATTGGTGCCTCCCATCATTGGCTGTCCTCCATATTATTGGTTGATATTGGGTTGACCCTAGTTTTTATTTTTCTAGGCTTATCTTCTGGCCGCATCAGCTTGTTTTCTCTTTTCTTTCTTGATGTTGATAGAGATACATCTTTTAACATAAGATTCTAATTCTCTGCATTTCCGAGTAGGCAATTGATCGAGTTCAAATTCAAAGACATCGCTGCCGTTTGATTAATTAATGCAATCAGCCACAATGGATATTATACCTCGTTATTGTTCGGGCGTAAGGTTACCAATGCAATTCTTCAGTTGCGTCTTCTCATCCATGGTCATAGCCTTGTCGCTCAGGTTACTTGACTTGGCTACCTCAATGGTGTTATGAATCTGGTTGAGCGTTCTTTGGTTCTTGTTGTTTTGATTCTTCTCTTTCATGCTGTTGAGCTCTTTTTGCAGCTTATCAATCTTTTTGTTGAGGTTTGCACTTTGGCCTCCCCTTGGTGGAATCTAGTTTGCACCCATATGATCAGGAGGTTGCACCGGGAAATTATTCGCAGTTTGAGTTAAAGGCTTATTTTCAAGCTCGGCGAAGATCTGATCAAAGTACTTTTGAATCTCGTGAGTTTTTGCTATTTTGTCAGGATCATCTTGGAACAATTTTGTTGCCATGAGCCACATTTTTCTCACATCATGACCAAGTTAGAAGGTGGATTGATACTTCTGAGATCTGAAATTCAGTTCAATTTTATTCAAATTTATGAACTCAGTCTAGAGTTCATTAAACCTGGGATGATTAGGGTCCAGAGGCTCGAGGAAGAGAGTGACGTTGGGATGACATCTTAAGAGTTGGAATACGCCCTCTACTTTTTGTCTAACATCCTTGGGGTTCATTTGTGAGGATTGTTTCTTCTAAACAGCTCCCCTATTTTGCCCGCTAATATCATTGTAATCCATGCTTGCACTCAAATCGCCATTTCCCTATGCCATTGTGGTATAATTCACTGGCTTTTTTACTCTGTCTGAAGTTCTTTGGCCAGGCTTGCCAAGTTGAGCCTACGAATCTCCCATATCAATATCCCCGCCTTCTGAGTCTAGACCCATAGAACTTTCACCATTGGTTTATCTTTTACCAATGCCAAAAGACGGTGCCTATAAGGTTAAATTTTAGCATTCAAAAGAAGATACCTTCTTCTTCTTTTATTGCGCTTTTCTTGCTGAATTGGCTTGCTGTCTAGCTTAGACTTGCCTCTATACAACTTCTTCGAGGTCAATTCTATAGCCCCTAGGCAGAAGTCTGTTGAGAATGGCTGCTTAGTAAATATTTGCGGTCACCATGCCTAATCCAGTTCGGCTTTCTTCGTTGGCTGATTATTTCTAGTCATTCTCTTTGCTTTCCTCCATACCACTGTAGTTAGCAACACCCATGGGATTGACTTAGTATCTGATCTCTTCGACGAATTGATTCTACTTAAATTGCCCATTTTGCTCATTTTATTAGGGATAACTCTGAATTTTGGATTCCTCTAAATGGGATTAGGTTGTATCCTCAGTGATCTAGTTATTAATGTTAGATTGGGGTGGCTGCGGCTTGTATTAGGCCTCAGGAGCCATCTGAACATCAACAAAAGACTAAGTTTCTGTCATCCTCAAATTCAATTTCTGCGAAATTTAATATTATAATTGTTATTATTTTTTGAGATTAAATAGGGGCGATAACGACTAGCAAACATTATAATTAAATACTCATTATACTGATATAAATGTGGCTTCATTTCTTTCCTAGAGCTTTGGCCACTTCATCTTTTTAGCAGACAAATAATTTTTTGAGGAAGGATTTGAGTTCGACCACTGAGATATCGTCACTGCTGTCTTCATCGAGCTCAGCAAACACTTCTTGGATAGTTTTTTCATCCGGATTGTTTTTCATCCCCATTTCTTGACAAATATTGTATATAAAATTCTTTATTTCTTGGCGTTCGAGAGCGCCACTTTAATCTACATCAATGGTTTTAAAGACCTCATTGCACACATGATTGAAGGTTTCTTCATCTTCTAAGATAACCTTGAGTGC
>DATNQK010000768.1:0-8253 GCA_036704065.1 Stenomitos sp. | reverse complement strand
GACTAAAAAAGTGAACTCAAAAATAAGGCGATCATAATTTAAGGTGCAAAGCGGGTTGAGCTTTGCGCAGACGGGTTGAACTCAAAATGCAATCCAGTGGGCAATGCTGATCACAAGACTATCCTAGCCTGACTTCAAGGTCTATTTTGAAATGGATTGTACACTGCTTTCATAGATGAAGCGTATGGAAGAACCCATTGCTGCTTGAGATAGAAGACCTTAGCGGCAACCCATGCTGCATCTGGATTAGAACAAACTGTTAACCCCTTAAACTCGCCTCCTTTACTGAATCTATCGGCTCTCAAGCGCCTTTACGAAGATAATTTGGAGGGGCTAGGTTGCGCCTTAAGATATTCTAAAAATTCCACCAGCTCAGCATCGGTCAAATGTTGGCGCGAGCGTTTTTGATACGTTTGTTCGAGGTATCGACGTCCTTGGGTACTCGTCCAGCCTAAACGTTTTAATTCAATGTCTGTGTAGGTAATGATGTCCGAGAGATCAATCGGTTCATTGAGGGGCGTGGCAGGCTCTCGATAGGACGGTGGAGCCGATGCTGTAGGTGCTGAGAATGAGTTTTGGGGACGAGGCGCCGCTGTAGAAGGGCGCTCTCGATGCATAGGACGGTTCTGTGTGGGCGGCGAAGTCCGTTCGGCATCTAAGGCATTGTCGAACCAGTTTAAGGCTTGCTGTTCTGGTGCTGCAAAGCTTAAGGGGCGCTGGATGGGCGCGTCCCACTCTTCTTCAAGATGTGAGGGTAGGGACGCTTCACCCACAGGCAAAAAGTCTGAGGTCTGTGGTGCAGCAGTCAATTGACCGTGGCGGTATTGATTCAACTCTTTTGGTTTAGGGTCAATCAGATGGGCTTGGGTTGGATAAGACTGCTCTTCAATCCCAAGAACCACCAGGGCTCGCACCCGAGCCTGATCTTCAGCCTGCTCAATGGTTGAGGCCGCAGATAGGCCTGTGCATAAAGTGGTTCCGGCCACTTGAATGCTGGCACGGACGATATATTTCCCTTCATGGATGTTGAGCAGTTCTGAAATGAGACTGCCCATTGGATACTGAGCCCTAAACTGAGCGTACATAAACCAAAATGGGGGTAAACAGGGGGAAAGGGAAGTGAGAGTAACCACCTTTGCGACGCCAAAAATGGCAACGGCAGTGGGGTGGTGAGGATATGTTAAGCAGCGCTCTGAGTGCGTGCTGAACACATAACCAGGAACACCGTTTTATCATGCCCGTTTATTAGGGTCAACTCTGAAGAACCTTAGGAAACTGGATTGACTTTAGCTCCAAGAGGGTGGATGTCCTGGTTTCATGAGCTGTCGGTAGGCAGGACTGTTTGCCCATTCGTCAATGGCACTGGCTCTGAGCACGGGTAATGGGTGGCTCAGCTGAGCGGTTTGCATCATTTTCCACAGGGTACTGAGGTCGTCGGTTGCCATGCGATACGCCCGTGCTTGGTTGAGAAATGCATCGACATTCAAGCGTGCAGCCAAGGTTGGAGAACCACCCGTGAGTTTCATCAGGAGTGAGATCATGACGGTTGGATCTTGACTCACGAGGAGCCCAGCGCGATCGCAGGTGAATTCAGCACAGCGCAGCCAGGTTAATAGCTGTTGCTTTAAGCTTTCTGCCACCACCTCTCCCCAGTAAGGCAATTGCCCCACAGCGAGCACGAGCATATTGGCTAAGGTCAGGTAAACCCCATGTTCACACTTGAGGTGTCCTAACTCATGGGCAATGACAGCCTGAATTTCAGGAGGCGTCAGCAGATCGATGAGGGACGTATGGAGCACAATGAAGGGCTGCTTGCCGCGAATGGCCAGTGTATAGGCGTTGGGGATTGGGTTTTGGCGAACATAGAGTTGTGGAGGCATCAGATCTAAGATCTGGCATGCTTCCAGCAACAAAGCATGTAGATCGGGCAGTTGCTGGGGGCCAACAAGAATCCCTGAACTGATATTTTCGAGATACAGGGCTTGCTCTGCGACCGATCCAGCTAAACTTCTAACGACCCAATCCCACCCAGGCCACTGCTTAAACGTTGCAGTGGCTTGTAGGTCTAGGGGATGACGAAACTGATCAGCTTTCAGGCCAATAAGGCGAACTTTTGTCATGGAGCCATTGGGTATCTTCTTTCCATTGTGACACTCGTCGGCTGAGCGCATCGATGGAGACTACTCCTTTGCCTACATACGGTTGAGACTGCCACGGGCTTGTCGTCCGTAGCAGTCTCAGTGGGTTCAGATAGAGGCTGTGATTGACCTCTAAAGGACTCTAAGCTTTGGCCAGTACAGGTGCCTCTTGCATCTGTAGGCGTTCTACCCGTGCGCCCAGCCCTCTTAATTTGGCTTCCATTTGGTCATAGCCGCGGTCTAGATACTGTAACCCCGAAATAGTGGTTTGCCCTTCCGCTGCCAATGCCGCAACTACGAGGGCAGCAGAGGCCCGTAAATCTGTCCCAGACACTGGCGCACCCGATAAGAACGGAACCCCTCGAATCACAGCATGATTGCCTTTAACTTTGATATGGGCACCCATGCGCAGCAATTCTGGTACATGGCCAAGGCGATTTTCAAACACCGTTTCTGTGATCACGCTATTGCCCTCGCAGAGCGTCAGCAAAGACATGAACAGAGCCTGCATATCAGTGGGGAATCCAGGATAGGGCAGGGTTTCAATATCGGTGCCTCGGTATGCCATGCCTGGAATCACTCGCAGGGTCGTGAGGTCTTCTTGAACCACACGCACTCCAATATCTTTCAGTTTGGCAATGACTGCGGTTAAATGTTCGGGGATGACGCGCTCTAGTGTAATTTCCGATTGGGTAATCGCCCCAGCAATCAGGAAGGTTCCGGCTTCGATGCGGTCGGGGATGAGTGAGTAGTCAACACCATGCATTTTGGCCACACCATCAATAACGATGGTGTTAGTGCCAGCGCCTTGGATTTTGGCACCCATTGCATTACAAAAATCTGCTAGGTCAACAACCTCTGGCTCTTGTGCCGCATTTTCTAGCACAGTTTGACCATCTGCCAAGGCTGCGGCCATCATCAGGGTTTCTGTGGCCCCTACGCTGGGATAGTCGAGGTAGATGTGCGCTCCTTTGAGGCGACGCGCATAGGCATGAACTACACCATGTTCAATGTAAACATCGGCACCCATTTGCTGGAGGCCCCGTACATGTAACTCTACTGGACGTGCTCCAATTGCACAGCCACCTGGCAGAGGCATTTTAGCGACGCCTGTACGTGCCAATAAAGGCCCTAGGGCAAAAAAGCTGGCACGCAATTGACTGACTAGTTCATAGGGTGCTTCGGTTTTGCTGATATGGCTGGCATCAATGCTCAGGGTGTCTAAATGGCGCTCCAGCTTGATTCCCAAGGCTGCGAGAATTTGACCCATGCTGCTAATATCTGCAAGGGTTGGAACATTTCGCAGAAGACAGGCATCCGAAGCTAACAGGGCTCCAGTCATCAACACCAAGGCTGAGTTCTTGGCCCCGCTAATAGAGACGCTGCCTTTGAGCGAAGAGCGTCCCCAGATGCGGAGGACAGGCTTATCTTCCTGAAGGGTTTTGGTATCGCTCGATAAACTTTGAGAGATCGTCATGAGTCTGTCCTCCTACACACCTGAATTTCCTGCGCCCAAAGTGTACTTTCCCGAAAAGCACACGAATGGTCTAGATTCTACCCGAAAAGGTTTAAATTGCAGCATTATAATGTTTGGATTCTTTTAAAAAAATCTATGGTTTTGCCCGCAACTTCTGTTCATGGCCGTCGCCAATGGCTCAAAACCCTTCGTGGATCTGGGTTGTCGACGCAGTTTATGGTTTTGGGGATAGTCATCACTGCCCTCTACATTGGCATTGCGACTTTGTCTCCCGTTCTCCAATCCATTGGCTGGCTGCAAAGCCCTACAGAATTTCTAAACAATCCAATTTACGATCCACCATCGGCTGCCCACTGGTTTGGGACCGATGTGCAAGGGTATGACGTATTCTCTCGGACGATGTTTGGATCTCAAGCGGCGCTCCAAGTGGTGGTAATCGCTACATTGTTTAGCTTGGTGATTGGGGTACCTCTCGGTTTGTTTAGTGGATACTTGGGAGGGCGCCTGGATCGCGTTCTACTGTTTTTAATGGATACCATCTACACGTTGCCGGGGCTGTTATTGTCTGTCACGGTTGCTTTTGTGGTGGGACGCGGAATCCTGAATGCTGCGATCGCCTTAAGTGTTGCCTATGTGCCCCAATATTATCGAGTCGTCCGTAACCACACTGTCAGTGTGAAAACCGAATTATTTATCGAAGCCGCTCAAGCAACGGGAGCCTCGCCTTGGCGAGTGCTGGTTAAGTATCTATTACTAAACGTTATTCAAAGTGTACCCGTATTATTTACCTTGAATGCAGCCGATGCAATATTAACCCTAGCGGGCTTAGGTTTTTTAGGATTAGGCGTATCTGAAGAGGTGCCGGAATGGGGGCACGATCTCCGGCAGGCCTTAAGTGGTCTTTCGACAGGCGGTGTGTGGTGGACAGCGCTTTTCCCTGGTTTGGCGATGACTTTATTGGTGGTTGGCCTCTCGCTAATTGGTGAAGGTTTAAATGACTTTATTAACCCCTTATTACGCCGCAATAGTTGGCGACAAAATTGAAGTATTTTGTTTTTGTTTAGTACCGCAAGTGAATCCTTGTCTAATTCACTTGCGGTATTTTTTAGATGAATTGACAGGGAATCTTTTTGTCTCCTCTGTAAATTTAGGATGTTGATAGACCAGATGGATAAGATACTTCTATCGTGGAAGTATTAGAGTCGTAATCCTTATTTGGTAAGAGTTTTAGGACAATAGTGCTTGAATGGTAGCAGTTTACTCGTCTGAGGCTTAAGTGTTGCCTCGGGCTCATTCATTCCAGCTTTTTATCCGAAATCTTCTTAAAAATTAATTATAAATAAATGGTATTGCAAGCACTTGGCTCGAAGTTGATTCAAACTGAACCGTATTAAACGTAAGATTCTTACGTCTTTATGTGTATCAGTTCAATCATGCAAATGGATGATCTTGAAGATTTAATCTTCAGCAGAGATCATTCAATTTCCTGATTTGGGGTGAAGGAATAACATTGTACAACAGTGGTTGTCAACTCATTTCAGAGAAATAGAGCAATGAGAATCACTCGTTTCGCATCTGAACTCAAACACAGAGTTACCACTGTTGCTATTACGGGTCTGGCAGTGATAGCAATTTTGGCTAGCTCTATGATTGGGGGTGATGCGTATGCCCTTAACGTTGCCCTAAATGCACCCCACTCTATCTTGGTTGCATCTTATGGCACTGTGAACCAAGCAGAAGGAAAAGCTGAACAGCTATCTGGCAAGGTTAAAAGCACTGTTAATAAAGTCACTGGCCAGGCTCAAGGCTTAGGAGACCAGGTCGAAGGCAAAGCGAAAGAGAACTTAGGTAAAGCTCAAAACGCATTTGATCGAGCGCAAAACAAGCTTGAAAATAAGGTTGAAGCCGATACTGACTGGGCACGAGGGGTAGCAGCGAAGCATGCCCCAGATAAGGTTCAGAGTAAGGTCGAACGGGATGTCGACAATACTCAAAATGTTTTGGATAAAGCAGCCTCAAAAGCTGGGGAAGTCGCAGATAAAGTGACGGATGCAGTGAAAGATGCATTCAAAGGCTAATTTCAAAATTTAATTTGTAGTTAATTTCTAGGAGCATTAAGTCATGAACTATTCAAAGTTGAGAGTATTGAATCCTCTTCGTATGTTAGGTGTTTTCTTTGCAGTTGCTTTTATTTTTCTGACAACTTCACTTCCTAGTTATGCGGCTTTAGGATTTGGCAATTCTTCAGCTTCTTCCCCAGATCATGGCCCCGATCAGCTGATAGAAATTGAAAAGCGATCGCAGGATGTATCTAATCGTTCCAATCCTCTATCTTTGAAAGACGTTCAAGCTCGTACTGAAGCCGCTCAGGGTGGCCTTAATGAAGTGCAGGGTGCGGCAGACAAAGAGAACATGAGCCGTCCTGAAAATTCAGGCAATGCCACTTCCGTTATCGAAAAGGTTGAAAAAGGCTTAGATAAAATCGTGAATAACGACTAATAGCAAATTAATTGCTGTTTGAGGGAAATAGTTGTCTTAAATGTGTAAGTGAATCTGAGACATTATTTTCCCTCAATTCTCGAATGTATTCCTTTTTGATATATGCCTTATTCATCGCTTTTTAGATTAAAAGCTTGTATTTGTTTCTTGAGATTTGTCTTTTATATTTTGCTTTAAAAATAAAAAAAATTATAAGCATATTAACTTTAGCTTTTTACTTTGGAGAAACCTATGAGCTTTCAAGCTGTTTCTGTTTCTAAAACCGTTGTTTTTACCTCTCTGCTTAGTCTTTGCTTCCCTCTCTACACAGTTGCTTCGCCTATCAAAATTTCCCAATCTGTTAATGTTGATGGTCCTAGTGTTGATTGCCCAAGTTCGAATTTGAAAGTGGCAGCCCCTAGTACATCTGTTTCTGCGCCTAATCCCAGTCGCCTAGTGCCCAATGTAGGTAAAATCTTGCGTAAAGGGTTAGGAGTGCCAGCACCTGATAGTGAAGCTCCGAACGTGAGTGCAAGGGCAGATATTTCTTCGCCCACTCAAACTTGCGCAAGCAGCGATACGGGTACTAGCACTTCTGGTTCGAGTTCTTCTACCAGTGTAGAAACAAGTCCAGACTCAAGCTATAGCAATGGCAGTTCCTCTTCAGGCGTTAGTGGACTTTGGTAACAGATCTCGATTCAAGGATTTGCGCTTTGTAATAGCGTTCTTTGTAAGACTCTAATCAAGCTATTTGTAAAATCTAATTTATTGCCTAAGAGATACACACTTGTTGCAATTTCTCAAAGAAGGTCGTCTGAGGATGTTATACACGTCTGTTCAGGCGACTTTTATATTAAAACTTAGACCCTGAAAAATCTAAACTTTTTATTAAGAAAATATTGACCTCATTAGGCCTAAATTTTGTTTGCAAATAGCTCAGTTTTGTCTTAAAATTTTAAATACTAGTTAAAATTAAAAAAGAATCTCTGCCTGATTTTTGCTATTCTCCGATGTCACGAGATCTCATCTTCTAAGGTTAGAGGCTTTGCGGCTTACGTTGCAAAGACATGTACTCTGGCCAAAGGATCCTGTAAGTGACCTTTAGCTGTCAACTGAGAAAGGTAGCATAATTGTGCCCCCTTCGTAGATGGCAGGGATATTGATTGCACTTGTATTAAAGTGCTTATGACAATAATATAATTAAATATATTTTTGTTAAAAATATTTAGCTTTGATTTCAATTTAGAAATTAAACGAAAGTGATTTCAGAATTTCTGTACACTTTGCTATTGATTTGTCTATGAATATCTTGCTTGTTGAAGACGATGAAGTAGATGTACTAAATATCACAAGGGCTTTTGCGAAAACTGGGAACAAAGGCGTGTTATTTGTTGCCACGAATGGATTGGAGGCTTTGGAGATATTACGGTCGGGGTCAAGGCATGGGCGAACTTTTCCCAAGGAAAAGCGTCTAATACTACTAGATTTAAATATGCCTAAAATGGGAGGTATCGAGTTTCTGGTCGAACTTCGAGCAGATCCGCAGTTGAAGCTCCTTCCTGTGGTAGTGCTGACTACTTCCGCTGAAGATCGTGATCGAGTGCAAGCCTACGACTTAAATGTTGCAGGGTACTTAGTAAAACCTGTGGAATATAGTTTTTTTATGGAAGCCGTTGCTACGATCAATAGTTACTGGTCTCAAAGCGAATTCCCTTAAAACCTATGGATGAAATTCTTAAAGTTTTAGTGGTGGATGACGATGAAGTAGACCGTATGGCTGTACAGCGTGCGCTCAGTAGAGCGGAGGTGCAGCTTGAGCTGTTTGAAGCTACAAATTGTGCTCAGGCTATCCAGATCCTAAAAAGCACTCCGATGGATTGCGTTTTTTTAGATTATCGCCTTCCTGATCAAGATGGTCTTGCTTTGATCCGCTTAATTCGCTCCTTGGAAATTTTGTCTCCCTTGGTTGTTCTGACCGGGCAGGGAGATGAGCAAATTGCTGTAGACATGATGAAAGCCGGTGCTACAGATTATCTTTCCAAGTCCAAGATTTCGCCAGGTCGCCTAGCCCAAATTCTGCTGAATGCCATCCGCGTCTATCGAGCAGAGCAGGAGGCAATACTAGCCAACCGCCGTCTTCAAGAGAGCTACGAGCTCCTC
>DATNQK010000767.1:0-5714 GCA_036704065.1 Stenomitos sp. | reverse complement strand
TATTGATTTTGGGAAAGATGTTCACCAAGGGCTGACCCAATAGGGCTATTTTTCGCAAGCGAGGCAACCAGGGCAGCAGCCAGGCGGGTAGGCCTGGGTCTGGCGATCGCGCAGGAACTAAAGGTGCCATGGCCGTTAAGGGAGGGGCCAGAGCAGCGGCATGGTTTTGAGCCAGGTTATCGATCTGTTGACGCAATGTTTTGGCGTTACGAATGTCCTGCACCGAGACACCACGACAGCTGACATAAAAGGCTTGTGCGGCGAAGGAATGATCGCGGATAAAGCGGGTAAAGACTTCGACATCCTGGCAGAGATTGGGTGTGTAGCCTACGCAATGTTGCCAGACCGGATCCATTTGCGAACCAATGGTGGCCACCAACTCTTGCATATAGTCTGTAAAAGGCCCGTCATAGCAGCACGAGAAGAGTAAATGGGGCGGCACGTCCTGTTCGGGCGCATCTAGAATGACCCAGCGTGCTAAGTGCGTAGATGGCGATTGCGCAAAGTAGGGATTGTTGGGTGTGTGGACTGCCGCACCAATAGGCTCCAACGTATCCCGTAAGGCATCGACTGCTCCTGTACGAATGGGCACGATAACGGTGAGCGGATGTTGTTCTGCTGGCGATCGCAGGGGTAATTCTTGAGGCGGCTTGGAGCTTACAACTGCCATTTCAGATGCATTCAATGCATTGCGCCGCTCGGATGTGAGTTGATAGACTTGCTGGCGAATGTGGTTAATGGTTCCAAGGGGTTGGTGGTCTGGTAGGCAGTGCCAAGGTGTAAAGGCAAAGGTTTCGCCAAAAGCGGGTTGTTGGTCTGGATAAAAATCTTGCGGGGGGATGATGAGCGTCGCAATTTTGAACTCTGGTACATTGCGCCACTCGGTTGTGGTGTCGTTGAGTTCTTTGGATGTGGGGTTAGATTTGAGCTGCACGTAGAAGTCAAATCGAGCGGTTTCTCGTTGATGAGTTAGCCGTTCGGACAAAGCCTCGCGTAAGTAGTTGGCCGTGTAGCGTTTGGGCTTTGGGGTATGGTTGGCCACGCTAGGACGGACGATGTATTTAACCGCTGCGTTTTCTGCACCTATCTTGTAGGGGGTGGTGCTCCAATACGTTTGGTCTAATGGGCTAGAAAGTTTACGTATTTTCTTGCTGGCTTTGGCATAGATTAAAGTCCCAAATTCGCGCAGACGCCACTTATTGGGCTGAGCGCTGGGAAATAAAAACTTACAGAATCGATAAATCAGCTGCAAAAGCAGGGTTAGTTTATTGGAAGCGGGAGGATTGATCGCTTCAGGATCGGTCAATGCCGTCTTTAAATCTAGAATCTGAAACAGTTCTAGATAAGGCTGAATATCGTTCATGAAGAAGACAGGAGAATCCAGCAGCACGAAGTCCTGAATACCTGGGTCTGATGACACGTGAGTGGACTTTGGTGGCAACACTTTAATGGCCATGCCATGAACATCGCCTTTGGCATCGTCCTGATCTTGGAAATTAGAAAAGCGCACCCAGGCGTCATAGGTTTGTGGTCGTTGCCATAGCCCAACTCGGTAGGCTTCGGGCAGTTGCTCCCATAAATAGGGCTCAATGCAAAATCGTGCTCGCAGACAGCCGTGTTGCTTGGGATGTTGATCGCGTTGTTTTGGCGTGGAGGTTTGGCGATCAATGTGACGCACCATGAGATTGGCGATCGCCTGAATGGTTTCTTCATCCTCGGTACTAAAAGTCATCCTTCTTCCTCGATTGCTTTAGATATAGAGATGAATAGTTCAGGCTGTTTTATAGCTGCCAATCAAAAAAACATGAGCTTACTCTGATCCTGTCAGACTAGATTTATCTATGCACTTAATATATAAAAAACACAAAAAAATTTGTGTTTCGCAACATTAACCCACGCTGGCTATTCGTTTTAATGCTTCTGGAGACGGTTTATACGCTATGGCAACAAAATAGAGAGCTTTTGCTGCACAAACCTCTCTTGCCGCTGTACCTTTTACCGACCTTTTTATAAACTTCCTAATGCCAATACCACCCACGCGCCCGTTCCCTCTTGGGAGGGGTGCCCGAAGGGCGGGATGGGTTCTTCCTGTGGTCATCACCCCATGACTAATGGCAACGCCTGGCCTGTAACCTAATCACGTTTTGCGTGCGATCGCTGCATCATCCATCCAATCATTGCAGCCGCTAAAAGCGTGCCTCCAATCCCAAAGGGCACCCATTGCAACTCTGTAGAGCGGTTTGAGGAATCCGTTGCAACAGATCGAGCTGTAGATGAAGGGGACGCAGGAATGGGAGATGCTGACGTAGATGAAGTTGCAGTTCCTGCCAGAACCGTTACCGCATAACTTGCCACAAACGGACGAAACGTTGCGCCAGCTTTCGGTTTGCCGCTGAGTTCTAGTTCGTACGCGCCAGATTGAGGAAACGTCAGGATAGCACTAGGAACCTCTGGATATGGCGCTGTGGTCAGTGGCTTCAAGGCAGGTGTTAGTAGAGGAGACTCTTCTTCGCGATGGGGCTGGGAATGAACCACTAACCGACAATCGCATTGCTCTAATGGAATCGGTTTACCGCCTTGACGAGTTAGGGCAAACCAAGCCTGGGAGGGTTTACCAGCTTTGGGGTTATGGTTCGGCTCAATATGGAACGTTACCGCAACATCACCAGAGACTTTAACCGTATGCGCAGATGCTGATGACCCGACTAGAATGACACTCAATATCCCTGTGACTAAACCGTAATACCAATCGAAAAAAAACATTGCTGATTGTTTTACAACCTGTATCAATAGCGTAGTCTTTAGGGGCAAAGTCGTGTGTAGTGTCTATGGCAACGAGTAATTTTTAGGCGTTGGACCTAATACGATGCATGAGCCACTCGATTTATTTTTAATGATGGCCTTAGGGTTTTTGGGTAGCTTTGGGCACTGTGTAGGAATGTGTGGGCCTTTAGCCGTTTCCCTTTCCCTGAGTCAGAGTCCAACAGCCCCTCGGCATCGGTGGCAATCGCTACGGTTTCATGGCTTGCTCAACGGGGGACGGATTCTCAGTTATACCCTTGTGGGGGCAGGCATTGGCGGCTTGGGATCAGTGCTGATTGCAGGCGGACAATTGGCAGGTATTGATAGCACCTTACGGCATTGGCTCACCGTGGGAACAGGCAGTTTTTTAATCTGGATGGGCCTTGCGCAGGTGATCCCCACATTGCTGCCCAAACTTCCTGTGCTGCATCCGCTGTTGTCTGCTGGGCTGCATCAACGCTTGCATCAGGTCATGATGCATCTTGCCAGTCGTTCGCCCTTATTGTTGGGGATGTGTTGGGGGTTGATCCCCTGCGGATTTTTGTATGCGGCCCAACTCAAAGCTGCGGCAACGAGTGATATCTGGCAAGGGGCGATCGCCTTGTTTGGTTTTGGAGTCGGCACTTTACCCGCAATGCTAGGCATTGGCCTTTCTGGGTCATGGCTCAGCCGCGATCGCCGAAGCCAGCTATTCCGCATGGGTGGGTGGGTGATGCTTGTCTCGGGCCTGTTGACCTTGCTCCGCACGAGCGAGATGACAGATTACACAGGGCACGCGGCCTTGTTGTTGCTGATGTTGGCATTAGTGGCTCGTCCTTGTGCGCGTGTGGTGCCGTGGCTGTTGACCTATCGTCGGGCCTTGGGTGTGGGTGCTTTTATCTTGGCGATCGCTCATACTGCCCACATGATGTCCCATGCCTTCGATTGGTCATGGGTTGCCATTGCCTATTTGCTGGTGCCGCAACAGTGGGGTGCTGGGGCTGGGATCTTGGCCCTTCTGTTGCTCACTCCGGCTGCGATGACCAGTACCGACAGCTGGAAACAACGGCTAGGCCGCTACTGGTCTTGGCTCCATTGGCTGGTCTTGCCTGCCTTCGGCTGTGCTGTCCTGCATACAATTCTGCTGGGATCACACTACTTAGGAAACTTAAACGGAACCCTTTCCAATCAGATTTGTACGGGTTTGTTGCTCTGTATGGCCTTGGGCGTTGTGTTAGTGCGTTGGCAACGGACTTGGACTGTGTTGGCATTGGAGCGATGTTTCGTTGCACCGCAGCGCGCAACCCAGTCTAGGCAAGAAAAATAGCCTTTCTTTTGGGCAGATAGGGTGCCAAATTTGGTGTTTCTTTGTGCTGCCTGTCAGGACGCCCAGCGTTGCCTTGGAAATCTACACTTCTACAGAGCTTTAAAAAGCAGAGAAAACGCCATAATCGAGCAAATAGTGTGCAAGATCGGTCGAACAAACCTTAGCGCTACGCTTATAGGGATACAGATGGAAAAAACGGAGCCCTTGAAGCCAGATCAAGAGCAGGCTGATCGAGATGGACATCAGGTTGCCGTTTTAGAACCCCCTCCTACCCCTGAGGTTGCTGAACAACCGCCGTCTAGTTCGCCACCACGACGCTCAAGAAATTTTAAGAAACCCTTGCTGATTGGTGCATTGGCGATCGCAGCCATCATTGCTCTGATCTTTGGTTATCGTTGGTGGCGCTTTGCTGCGAGCCATCAAGAAACAGAGGATGCTTTCGTTACAGCCGATATTCACCCGATTAATGCTCGGGTTGCCGGAACAGTTGCGACCGTGAATGTTGCAGACAATCAGCGGGTGGCGCAAGGTACGGTTTTAGTGCGGCTCGACCCGCGAGATTCCCAAGTGGCTTTACAACAGGCCCAGGCTGCTCTGGCTGCGGCCAAGGAGCAGGCCAGTGTTGCCCAAGCCAATATTGGTGTTGCCCAAGCCAACCTCGGTGCCTCGCAGGCGGGAACTGATGTGGCCAGTGCCAATGCCCAAGGGGAAACCACACAAGCGCAAGGCAATATCAGCGCAGCGGCTGCGAGTGTATCAACGGCCCAAGCGGCATTGCGAGAGGCCCAAGCGGGTGTGCCTGCCGCCGAGGCCCAACGGCGAGAGGTGGAGGCAAATTTATCGCGGGCGCAATTAGATTATCAACGCTACGCTAGCCTTTACCGCAGCGGTGCAATTGCCCGTCAGCAATTGGATGTGGCGAGGGCCAACTACGAGGCGTTGGTGGCTCAGCGAACCACTCTCTCTGCGCAAATCCAACAGGCACGAGCACGGGTTGCTCAAGCCCAAGAAAACCTCACCAGTGCCCAATCCAAGTTGGCAGCAACGCAGGGAACCTTACAACAGGCCAAGGCGAGCGGTTTACAAACCAATGTCAATCGCCAGCAGGCCCAAGCCAGTCAACAACAAACGGAAGTTAGCCGTCGTCAGTACAATGCTGCCCTCGCTGCGATCGCCCAAGCTCAGGCCCAAGTCGATAATGCGCAGTTGCAACTTTCCTATACAACGGTGGTGGCACCCACGGCGGGACAGGTTGGTAACAAAACCGTTCAGGTTGGGCAACGGGTACAGCCCGGTCAAACCTTGATGTCTGTGGTCGCGCAGCAACCCTGGATTGTCGCCAACTTTAAAGAAACGCAGTTGGGCAACGTCAAGGTCGGTCAAACTGCTGATATTAAAATCGATGCCTTTAATCGCATTTTTGCAGGCAGGGTCGATAGTTTAGCTCCAGCCTCTGGTGCTCGGTTTGCCCTCTTGCCTCCTGACAATGCAACGGGCAACTTTACCAAAATTGTGCAGCGCATTCCGGTCAAGGTGGTCTTTGACCCCAACAGCATTAGAGGGTACGAGTCTCGAATTTCACCAGGTATGTCGGCGGTAGTGACCA
>DATNQK010000766.1:0-2091 GCA_036704065.1 Stenomitos sp. | reverse complement strand
TATTCTTCGGTTTTTGTGGCAGTTTTTTCACCTTCTTTATTTGAGGGCGTGATGGAGTTTGTTGTACGCTTAAGCTATAAGATAAACGACTCTCAATTTCGACAATAGAAATCACAGAAATTTCCAAGCCCTGTGACGATTTACCAGCTACACCATTATAAAAGTAAGCTTTACCGTCAGTTTTTTTGCCACTTTTTCTTAAAAAAGAACAATCGATAACGGCAATGACTGTGTGTTCAGGATTTAAGGCAGATTCGAGGAAATATTGATTAAATTGTGGAAAATTAAAGCTTTTGAGAAAGTGACGACGGTAGGTTTTTTCGCTCAAATAACTATAACGACTGAGATTCGTGAAGTTGACCTTACCATAGACCAGCAAAATAGTTGAGAATAAAGTGATTAAAAACTTCTTTTGGGGTTGACTAATCCCTGGCATTTGTTGTAAGATGGATTCAATAATCTTCATAAGGCAATCTGAAGAGCTTGTGTGTTTTTATAGCTTAACCTAAAAGAGCGCCTTTTTTTCTGTTCATTTTGGGTTCAGATTGCACTCACTTTTTTCGCTTCTGTGATTTATTGCGTAAGCGTTGCTTGCCGAAGCCATCCGATCCCTCTTGAAAAACTGTCCGGAGTATTGTTAAAACTGAGAACTACGGATGTTCCACAAAAAGTCAAAGACCCAGGGTAAGCTCATCTAATTTGGTATAAATTGTACTTGACAAAACAAACAAAATACACAGGGGAACCCGCTCGTCATTAACGGTTCTATAATGCCTCAAAAGCTAAGTCATCAAGGTAAGGAAAAGTTTATGGGTATGAGTAAAGGATTCGCTCCCTCTTGCGCGAGCGGAAAATCCTCGCTCGCTCAACAAGTCAAAACCTATCTCTATGGAAGATTTACAAGCTGGCTTTTCAAATTATTTTGATGACGTACCAGATCCAAGAGTGGAGCGAACCAAACAACATTTACTCAAAGACATTCTCGTCATTGCCCTTTTAGCGGTCATAGCCGGAGCGGATGGGTGGGAAGACATGGAAAATTATGGAATCAGTAAGCTTACCTGGTTACAAAAGTTTTTAAAGTTACCCAATGGCATCCCAAGTGACGATACATTCCGTCGGGTCTTTGAAAAGCTAGATCCCAAAATTTTAGAGCAAAAATTGCGAACATGGATGAACCAATTAATCGGGTCAGTTGCTCAAGAAGTGATCCCGATTGATGGAAAAAGTCTGAGAGGGTCTTATGACCGAACAAAAGGGGTAAAAAACTTACATTTAGTGACGGCATGGGCGAGTGAACATCGGTTAGTCTTGGGACAAGTCAAAGTTGAAGACCATTCAAATGAAATCACAGCGATCCCGGCATTGTTGGAATTAATTGACATCACCGGAGCCATTATTACGATTGATGCGATGTAAGGATTCAGGTCAGAGGGTATTGACAAGTGTGACATTCTTGGCGGAAAATCACAATTATGGAAAAAAACCTGCCTCTTGAACTAGACCGTGAAATCCTGATACAGTTGGCTCCGGAACAACTGGTGGAAATCATTGTCTTTCAGGCGAGCGTCACAATTAAACTAAACTCCAGAATTTTAGAGCTAGAACAAGAAATAGGAAAACTTGCATGCGAGTAGAGATTTAGACAGCAAAACATCATCAAAACCCCCATCTGGGGACATCCTCAAAAAATCCGAAAAAAAACCTGAGATCTCCGATGGTGAAAGCCAAGCTCCAAAACGGAAACCGGGAGGACAACCAGGGCATCCGGGAAAAACTCGTAAAGGGTTTGGTAGAGTAGATCGCTGGGAAATTTTACGTCCAGAGTGTTGTTGTTGTTGTGGTACGGGATTTTTCAAAGACAAGATAAAAATTGAGACACAGCAAGTAGCACAGTTAGTAGAGCGCCCAATAGAAATAGTTGAGTATCAGCGCCATACTTGTGTGTGTGAGCATTGTGGAAATGTACAAGCATCCGATTGGTCACCCGATCTAGTTCCAGGACAAGATATAGGAGTAAGGCTACAAGCTTTTTTAGGATGGATAAATAACTACGGGCATCTATCCTATGAAAAACAACAAGAGCTTTTG